>JAGWJU010000223.1 GCA_028865585.1 Elusimicrobiota bacterium
TTCTCGCCGAGTTCCTTACGCAAGTATTTAACCGTGCTCATGATGGCTTTATGATAGCATCCCTATGGGTAGTAGACAAGGGTCTTTTGGCCCATAGAGCGCGGAAGCCATAATTTCGAGCGACTTCGCGCCTTCTTCTCGAAAGAAATGGGCAGTAAGCACAGTACACATAGGTTACAGAACAGGAAAAATCAAGTAAAATTCTGTGCTAATGGGAGGAACTATCGCGTAAACTGATTTGACGTTATTGGCTTCACCCGGGACCGCGCGTAGGAGCGCGGTAAGCTCACTCGGAATTCCCGAGGGGCATACGCGAAACCGAGGCTTGAAGCCGCTGATGTACCCCGCTTGCGGGGGAAAGGCGGCAATCAATTCCTGGTTATTCGCGTAGCTGGGGCTGGTTGCCGCTGATGCTTTATACGGCCAACCTCCCCAAAAAGTTCCCGCCTGAAGTCCTCCTAAGGATTCTCATAATCGCAGCTTAAGGGAGACTTATGAAAATAGGGAAAATATCGGCACTGGCAATGACGGGGCTTTTATATCTGGGAATATCCAATGCGGCCGCGTTTCCCTCGGCCGTTAATTTTCAAGGCCGCCTGACCGACGCCTCGGGCAACGCCGTCAACGCGACCGAATCCATGGTCTTTAGCATCTGGAACGCGGCGACCGGCGGCAGCCAGCTTTGGAGCGAGACGCAGTCGGTCGCGGTGTCCTCCGGCATCTACAACGTGGCCCTGGGAAGCGTGGTGGCGCTCTCAACCGCGGTTTTTTCCAGTGGGCAAACCTGGCTGCAAATCCAGGTCGGCTCCGACGCCGCCATGACCCCGCGCCTGCAATTCCAGGCGACGCCGTATGCCTTCACCGCGCAGAGCCTTGAGAGCAGCCTTCCCATCGGAGATTTCTTGAGCTTTACGCCTATTACCGCGACGATATCTCAAGGATCTGGCTATACGGTTCCCGCGGGCAACAATCTTATCATCTATCAATTGCTTGGCACCGGGACTTGCGAACAATATATTGTTGGTTGCGGGGGCAGTTGTAACTATACAGCCGGTGTAAGCTGCAATGTCCCAGTCAGCGGCAGTCAATCGGGAACGACATTGTCAAACGCAACATCCATAATCGGGCCAGGAGATGTCGTTTCCAGCACAAGCACGAGCATTTCTCTCGGCATGCGCGGGGTGCTTGTCCCTCCCGTGGTCCAAGTTGTGGTTCAAGACTTGGCCGCAGGCGGGAGCTATACAGTCCCCGCCGGAAAAACATTCTTCTTTGAAGCGGTCGCCCCGTCTCCAAACAGCTCATGCACGGGAACCGTGGCGATTAATGGAATTAGCGTAAGTAGTAATTTCAATCGTATTAGCGGCGGCATGGCTCTGGCGGGCCAAAACGTGAACAACAACACGACGTGCACCGTGACCTTGGACGGGTACTTGAAATAGCGAAAATGGCTCATGACCAAAAAAAGAATTGCGCGGCGGTTTTAACGGCGGCGCTTTCCTGCGCCATGCTCGCGGCGACGGCCATGGCCGCGTTCCCATCGGCCATTAATTTCCAAGGCCGCCTGACCGACGCCTCGGGCAATCCAATTACCGGAACGGAGTCCATCCAGTTCAGCATCTGGAACGCGGCGACCGGCGGCAGCCAGCTTTGGAACGAGACGCAATCGGTCACGGTGTCTTCCGGCATCTACAACGTGGCCTTGGGGAGCGTGGTGGCGCTCTCAACCGCGGTTTTTTCCAGTGGGCAGACTTGGCTGCAAATTCAAGTGGGCGCGGACGCGGCCATGACCCCGCGCCTGCAATTCCAGGCGACGCCGTATGCGTTTACGGCGCAGTCGGCCTCGTCCGCGGCATCTCTTGTTTATCCGGACGGCACGGCGGGACTCACTCCCGTCACCGTGCGCGTGTCGCAATCCTCGCCATACGTTGTCCCTTCCGGGGATGATTTTTATTTTCATATCGCCTCCGCTACTTCAAGTTCAGGATATTTGACGGCTGGAGGAAGCGTGACGGGGTCGCAACTTGGTGATGGTCAGATGCCCTCTACGTTTATAGCCGGTCCCGGCACAAGCCTGGCCTCTTCTCTCAGCACGACGACCTATGATCTCAACGGTTTTTTGGTCCCGGCCACGGTAACCGCCGTTATTCAGGATATTGCTCCTGGAGGAACTTATACGGTTCCTGCCGGAAAAACTTTTTATTTAATGCCGGGTTCTTCATTTCAGGGTTGTTATAGTGGTGGTAGTATTCTTCTAAATTTAACGATAGGAGGGATCTCAATGACAACGCACTGGGGCGGCAACACAGAACTTTCAGGCGTGGCCGGGTCCGGACAAACTATCACAAACTCTTCTCCTTCTCTTTGCGCGGTGACCATTGACGGCTATTTGAAATAAAAGCCATGGGGCCACTCGAAGAAAGGCTGATCTCCCAGCTTCACCGGAGCGTTTGGGAAGACGTGCGGATCGGACGGCAGACGCTTGTTCAATACATCGCGGTCCTGGTCTCGGTGCTGGCCGTGATGGGCTGGGGGTTAAAAGGCGCTTGCCCGAATTACACCTGCTCTGGCCCGTGTCCCGACAGATTACTCCTGGCAACGCTGGTGTCCCAAGGCGCGTTGCTTTGGATTTTGTTCATCACCATCGAAGGCGCGTATCAGTACCGCGTTTCCCAGGCGATTTCCTCGGCGATAGAGCGCAACCACGCTTCCGAAGTTTTCCCTAAAGAAGCTTCGTGTGCATGCAAGCGAATATTGCCGCCAGGGTATTACCTGTTCCCTCCCAAGTTTAACTTGCCCGAATTGTTCCAAATCAATTTTTGGGCGTTCTACGCCCTTTTTCTTTCGCTTCCCCTAATCGAAGCTTACTTCATCAGACACGCGCCGCATTGCCGCTTGACCGTCGTCATCGCTGCGCTCCTCGATATCCTTGGGCTGTCCTTGGTGGCGATTCAAAAATTTTGCAAAACGTTTTCCGGATGCTGCTCAAAGTCCTGCGGGTCTCAAGAAGACGCCCTAATAGCCCTGGCCGTTTTCGCGCCGTTCTTCGTCCCC
>JAGWJU010000224.1 GCA_028865585.1 Elusimicrobiota bacterium
CCGGCCCGCGTCCTGCAGCAGATCCTTCGCGTTGGTCTTCCAGAGCGCCGCGATCCGTTCGAGCAAATCGGGGAATCCCGGCATTCCCCAACGCGGCTCGGGGGGAAAATAAGTGCCGCCGAAGAAGGGTTTGAGCTCGGGCGTCAAAAAGACGCTCAGAGGCCAGCCGCCCTGCCCGGCCATCGCCTGCACCGCCGACATGTAGACGCGATCGACATCCGGCCGCTCCTCGCGATCGAGCTTTATGGAGACGAAATGATCGTTGAGGATTTTCGCGGTCGCGGGATTCTCGAAGCTCTCCCGCTCCATCACGTGACACCAATGGCAGGTGGAGTAGCCGATGGAGAGGAAGATGGGCTTGTTCTCCGAACGGGCCGCGGCGAAGGCGTCTTCTCCCCAGGGCCGCCAGTCCACCGGATTTTCGGCGTGCTGGAGCAGATAGGGGCTTTTTTCGGAGGCGAGGCGGTTGGTCATGGGTGTCGGAGCCTGGGGCGGCGCCTGAGAAAGTATTGTACAATCATCAGCGAACGGCGCACAAAGCCGGGGTAGCTCAACGGTAGAGCAATCGCTTCGTAAGCGATAGGTTGTGGGTTCGAATCCCATCCCCGGCTCGCTTTTGCCGGCCTTCCGAGCATGAAACGGGCCCAGATATTTCTTTACGTCCTCTGCTTCCTGGTCGCGCCCCTTATTTTCTTCACCAATCTGACCCGCAACCCCTACATCACCCAGATCGTCGTCCTGAACATGGCGCTGCTTTTCGCCGCGGGTTTGACCGCGGCGCAGGGCGCGGCGGAGGGCGTCCTGCCATGGCCGCGAACGCCCATGAACGCGCCCTTGGCGGGCCTGATCCTTGTCTCGCTCCTGAGCACGATCATCGGCTACTACGGACACGCCGCCTTCTACCGGCCGTCCATGATCAGCCAGGGCGCCACGGCGTATTTGTTCCTGGGAACCAACGTGATCATTCCCTTTTATCTTTCGACCGTCTTGTTCCAAAGCACGCGCCCGGGCGACACGGAGATCGAAATCTGGGGATGGGCCGCCGTTGTTCTCCTTTGGAGCGCGCTTTGGCTGGGCTTCCCGGCGATGCGGCCGCCCGACGCTCCGGCTACGGATATTTGGGGCCAGTTCTGGAGCGGTTACGGAGCGCTGATTTGGGCGGCCGGCGTCGCCGGAGCGTACTGGCTTTGCCGCAAGAACCGCTGGATTGACTATCTCCACCTCGCCTTGGCGGCGGGCTTCATCGCCTCCGTCTACGGCGTCTGCCAGTACTTCAACATGGAGTTCATCTGGCCCTATACCCTCAACCCTTACGGCGGCCGCTCGGTCTCCACGTTCGGCAACCCCAACTTCCTTTCGTCCTTCAACGTCGTTCTTCTGCCCATCGCGGTCATGCTCTACGCAAGAGCCGACGGCGCCAAACGCGCGGTCTACGCGACCGTGACCCTGGCCTTGGAGGCGGCGCTCCTGTGCAGCCTGACCCGCTCCTCGTGGCTCGGAGCCGCCGTGGCGCTCTCCATCCTGCTGTTTTCGCGCGAGTTCCGACAAGCCGTCTCCAAAAATCCCCGCCCCTTCGGCCTTCTCTTCGGTTTGGCCGCGATGATGGCCGTTTTCTGGCCGGAAAGCGCGATTTCCACGGGTTATCGCCTGAGCGCCGTGGGCCGCTTCCTTGAGCTCGGGCGGGCTCTGGACAAGCACAAGATTTATTCGCCGCTCTACCAGCGCGTCCTCATTTGGACTTGCGCCTGGTTTATGGGCAAGCAAAACCCCCTGACCGGCCAGGGTTTCGGCTTCTTCGAGCTTTTCTATCCCTTTTACCAGGGCCCGATTCTTCTCTCCGTTCATTTTCTGAGGGGGTTGAGGACCCACGCGAACAACGCCCACGATGAGATCCTGGAGTATTGGTCGCAAATCGGCATCCTGGGAGTGGGGGTTCTGTTTTGGATGTGGACGACGTTTTTTCGGGCGGCCAGGACGCATTTCGAATCGAAACGGCGGGAGAGTTGGATTTTCGCGGCGGGCGCGGCCGGAATTGCGGGCATGCTCATCGACAACCTCCTCAACGTATCTCTCCATTTCGCGGTTCCCGCGTTTCTCTTCTGGTGGATGGCCGGCCTCGTGATGGCGGCGTCGACGCCCGCGGCGGCAGCTGAGCGGCCTCGGACGGTTAATTTTTCCGCTGCCTGGAAGCGGGGGCTCGCGGCGGCGGCTGCCGTCGCGCTTTCCGCGACGAGCTGGTACTGGGTCAAGACTTGGAACAGGGAGGTCCGGTATTTCGCGGGCTTCAAGCTCGACCGCATGAACGATTCGGCCGGCGCCGTCGTGCAGCTGGAGAAGGCCCGCTCCTGGGGGCCGCGCGAGGTCAACATGCTCTACGAGTTGGGCAACGCTTATGACAAAGCCCAGCGCTATGGGGCCGCGCGGCGAGCCTATCTGGAAGCTCTCTGGGCCAACGCCGGGTACGACGAGATTTACTACAACGTCGCCGCCGTGGATAGCTCGCGCCTGGGCAAAGAGGAGGAAGCGTTTGAGTTCCTCCGCGCCTCTCTCTTCATCAACCCGCTCTCGCAGCCCGCCTACAGCCTGCTCAGCGATTTGTATCTGCGCGATCCGGCGCATCACTGGAACGACGCCGTGTCCGTCCTGCGCCAGGCCGTGTCGGTTTATCCGTTGTCGCCTGATTACTGGAATAATCTGGGCTATCTCTACACCCTGCATAAGCAGTACAGCCAAGCCGAAGACGCCTATTCCCGGGCCTTGGCCATCAACCCGAATTTGCAGGTTGCCCGGCAGAATTTAAGCGCCTTGGCGCGCGAAATGCGCCAGCCCGAACCGACGGTTCTCAAGGGCCTCGATATGCTCGAGAAACTCAAGCGCCGCATCGCCGCCAAGAACATGTCCGACGCAACCGTCGCTCTGGCGCAAAAAACCGCGGAACTGCTTCCCAACGCGGCCGATGCCAAGTTCCTTCTGGGCACTCTTCTTCTCGCCCGGGGGCGGCCCCAGGCGGCCGTAGCGCCGTTGG
>JAGWJU010000225.1 GCA_028865585.1 Elusimicrobiota bacterium
TGCCCGCCGGAGGCCTTGCGCTGCCCGCGACGCTTCCCGGCTCCCTCGATGCGGCGTCTCCGCCGAACTTGAATCCCGGCGTTCCGAGCGGCCTTGAGCAGTCCGCCGCCGCTCCGCTCCCCGCGCCCGCCGCGCAAAAAGCCCCTCCCGAAGCCCCCGCCGCGCGAGCTCCGCTTTCGGCGCCCGAGGCCGCGGTTTCGGCCGAGACCGCGCGCGCCGCCTCTCTTGAAGCGGCCCCGGCGCGAGCCGCGGCCCCCAAAGCCTCGCCGGCCGAAAAGGCCCCGGCGCGCTCCCTGCTCGCGCGCTTAAGCCGCTTGGCCGCGCTGAAATCCCCGTTTTCCACCCGCGCCTTAAGCCTTCTTTTCGACTCTGGTTCCGGCGCTGCCTCCGCGCGTGGTTTCACCGCGGCATCGTTCGCCCCGCCCAGCATCAAGCCGCTGCCCAGCCCGCACCTGCCTAAGGGCGTCCTGCTCGATGCGCCACCCATCGTGCCGGACATCCGCCACCTGCCGGCCTCGGCTTTGAACATCGTCAGCGCCTTCTCCATTCCCGACACCGAGGTCATCAACCAGTTTACGAACACCCCTTTGGACGCCGACCCCGACAACGCGCAAAGCGTCGAGCAGGCCCTGCGCCGCATGATCGATGAGAATCCCCAGTACGGCGTCAAGAGCGAGGACTTGGCCACGGCCTATGTGCACGCCATCTCCGGAGAAGGCCAGGCGCCGACCTGGGCGGTGTCTTTCCGCCAGCAGCGCAAGAGCGTGGCCGAGGGCGGCCAGGCCTCGTTCCTGCCGGTCTACGGCGGCAACGCCACCTTCATCGTCCAGGTCGAAAACGGCAAGCCCGTCATCAAGGGCGTGCACGGCCGCCTCTTCCCAAACCTCAGCGTCGACACGGTCCAGAAAATCAGCTCGGAAGACATGCTTTCGGGCATCCGGCGCCGCCTGCGCATGACCGTTGCCGAGGCCGCCCCGCATATCGATCTTCTGGAGCGCCAGGTCGTCTATCTGCAGAAGCCGCAGCGCGGCGAGAGCCTGCTCAACAAAATCATGGGCGTCTTCGCGCGCAAGCCCAAAAAGTCGGGCCCCCTCTCCAAGGAAGCGCCCAAGCTTCTGGGCGGCTGGCACGCGGTCAACATCTACCGGGTCCAGGGCGTCGATCCGTTCGTGGCCGTGGACATCGCCTCGGGCCAGGTCTTCCTGTGGGACATGCGCCTGGGCGCCGACGCGCGCGCATCCAAGAAAGGCCAAGCCGAGGCCGTGTTCGAGGGCCGCGCGCCCAAGTCCGACGCCGACATGACCTCGCCGCCGAAGCTGAGCGCCATCCCGCTTCCCTTCGTGACGGTGACGCTCCCCGGCGGGCGCCAAGTCGCGGCGGACGCCCAAGGCCGCGTCTCGGTCGAAGCGCCCGAGGGCGGCTCCGTCGAGGTCACGGCCCGGCTCGACTCCAAGAACCTCGCCATCGTCAACCAGGACGGCAAGAACATCGAGGTCAAGGCCAAGCTCGTCGCGGGCAAGGACGGGACCACGGTCGTTTTCAACCCGCCGGCCGGAGCCCTCGCGCGCCGGTGCAAAGCCTCCTTAACGAGCCGCGCCATCACCGGCGCCATCGACATGATTTACAGCGCCGCCTCGTCGGCTTACAAAGCGGAGAGCGCCGCCAAAAAGAAAAAGGCGTCCGAGGAGGACTTGGCGCTGGCCCAGGTGGCCACCTACATCGCGGGCTACAAGTTCGTGGAGTTCAACAAGGCCAACGGCATCGGCGTGAATGACGGCCTCTGGAACGCCAAGTTCACCATCAACGTCAACATCAACGACAACTGCAACGCCTACATGGACCCGTCCGACCTTTCGCGCAACTTCTTCCAGGCGGGCGACGGCTGCATCAACACGGGAACCCTGCCGGGCGTGGTCTACCACGAGTCCGGCCACCTCTCCCACTATCTCGTGGCCGGCTACGCGCCCGGGCAGGCTTCGGCGGTCTTAAACTCCGTCCTGGCCGCCTCGCCCGCGGCGCACAACATCATGCCCTACGTCGACGGCGGCTTGAGCGAAGGCATCGGAGACATGTTCGCCACCCACATGGAGAAGACCCCGCTCATCGGCCAGCACTTCTTCGACGATCCCAAGCAGCCCTACCTGCGCACCACGCAGAACGATTACCAGTTCAACGCCAGCGACGAAGTGCACGAGCAGGGCTTGGCCTGGATGGGCGTGATCGGCTACGAGGGCGCGTGGCACACGCTCTTGGGCAAGGCCCTGGGCAGCTCTGAAAAGGCCGCGGAGATCATCAAAAGCCTGGTTTTTCCGCATCTCTACGGCTACGCCACGGCGCAGGACATCCCCACGGCCTTGAACGTAATCTATACGGCCGCGGCCGGCCTGACCGACGCCGCGGTGCGCTCGGCCGCAGTGAAGACCCTCATCCAGGCGGCCCAGGCCCACGGCATGAACATCGGCCCGGCCAAGAAGAAGTCCGCCCCGGGCGTCGCGGAGGCTTTCGTGCCGCGCAGGCCCGCAGCGCAGGCCCTGCCGATTTTCGCCCCCGTCTACGCCTGAGCGCCGCCCGCCCCGCGCCCATTGCGCCCGCGCCTCGGGCTTTTGCACAATGACCTCTGGAGCGCATGGACGACGCTGGGGCGTGCCGAGAGGAAAAGCTCCGCCGGCAGGAGTGGCTTGAAACCGACGGCCGCGGGGGATTTGCCTGCGGCACGGCCTTGGGCCTGCGCACCCGCCGCTACCACGGCCTCCTCATCGCGGCCACCAAGCCTCCCGCCGGACGCTTTATCCTAGTCAACGGCTTCGACGCCTGGGTCCGCTCCTCCGATGAAATCCGCGCGATCTCAAGCCAGCTCTATCCTCCGGACGTCGCCCAACCCGACGGCTTCAAGCGCTTGAAGCGCTTCAACCACAAGCCTTGGCCGCGCTGGACCTTCGTCCTGGAGGACGGCGCCGAAATCGGCCAGGAACTCTTCATCTCGAAGGAGACCGGGGCGACCGTCGCGTCCTGGCGCC
>JAGWJU010000226.1 GCA_028865585.1 Elusimicrobiota bacterium
TCGCAGTTCGTCATCCTCAAAACTGGATCCCTGGGGCCGCCCGCCGTCATCGCGGGGCTGCCCGAGGCGGCCGCGCAAATCCAGGACCCGCGAGGATGGTTTCGGCTCGCCTTCGTCCAGGCCGGGGCTTGGCCCCTGCCGGACGGCAGCCACGCCGTCTTGTTCCGGCAGCGCCGCTTCCGGCGCCCGCCATTCCGCGGCAGGGTTTTCCATTTCCAGTTCTACCGTTCGGGCCCGCTGGCGGCGAAAAACATGCGCATCGATTTGGGGCGCTGGGACGCCCGTGCGGGGGATTATCCGCGCGTCCGCGTGTCGGCCCCGCAAGTCCTTTTCCGCGGCCTGGCTGTGACCAATTTTGCCTTGGAGCTCAACGATGTTCTCCTCGTGCCGGTCAAGGACGAACCCGGCCGGCAGGCCTGGGACGACGTGCGCTTCCTGCGCATCGGGCGGCTCAAAATCGTCTCCGCGCGCCTCTCCGCCGATGATCTGCGCCTGTTCCTGGAAAACCGCGCGAAAAAACTAAACCTTTCCTCGCTGTCCATGGAGAACGAAGTCTTGTCCCTGCAAGGACGCTTTTCCGCCATTCCAGTGTCGGCCAGCGCCCGCATCGCCCTAAACCACGCCCCGCCGCGGCTTGATTTCAGCGTCCTCTCCGCCAGCGCCGCCGGACTGCCCCTTCCCGTCGGCTGGCTCGGGCGCATGGTTCCCCTGTCGCTGTCCCTGGCGCCCAACCCGGAAGTCCCCTTCGCCATCGACGCCGGCTCCGTCACGATGGCGGGCGGAAGCCTCCGCGTCGGCGGCGGTTGACAGGGCGCCGCGGCGAAGAGATAAAATAAATTCATGCTCGCGCTCGCCGCTCTGGCTTGGCTCTGCGCCCGGCCCGCGCGCGCTCTCCTGCCCTCGGAGCTCAACACCATCGCCGTGGCCCGCGAGGCCTCCCCGTCCGTCGTCTTCGTCACCAACATCGCCTTGGTGCAAAATTTTTTTCTCGACGAATACGCCGTGCCGCAGGGCGCGGGCTCCGGCATCGTCTGGGATAAAGAAGGCCACATCCTCACCAACTACCACGTGGTCGAGGGCGGCAGCGCCTTCCTGGTGACTTTCAAGGATCACACGCAGCTGGACGCCCGCGTAATCGGCGTCGAGCCGCGCAAGGACATCGCCGTGCTCCAGGTCGACGCCCGCAAGGAAAAGCTGGCCCCCATTTCCCTCGGACGATCGTCCGATCTCCAAGTCGGTCAAAAGACCGTCGCCATCGGCAACCCGTTCGGCTTGGACGACACGGTCACCCAGGGCATCGTCAGCGCTTTGAACCGCCAGATTGAGGGCGTGGGCGGCGTCACCATCCACGGCATGATCCAGACCGACGCGGCCATCAATCCCGGAAACTCGGGCGGCCCTCTCTTGGACTCGGACGGACGGCTCATCGGCATGAACACCCTGATCTACTCCGACAGCGGCAACAATTCCGGCGTGGGCTTCGCCGTTCCGGTCGACGTCATCAAGCGCATCGTGCCGGAAATCATCCGCTACGGCCACAGCATCGAGCCGGGCCTGGGCGTCAACATCCTGAGCGACCTGCAGGCCTACGATCTGCTGGGCAGCCAGGCGGGCGTGGTCGTCGCGAGCGTGCGTCCGGGGACGCCCGCCGCGCGCGCGGGCCTGCGCGGAATCAGCCGGGACCCGGATACCGGCCGGCTCGTCCTGGGAGACATCATCGAGGGCATCAACTCCACCCCCATTACGGACTACGACGACCTTTACAACGCCCTCGATGCGCTTAAGAAAGGCGATGTGGTCACGGTGAAGACCCTGCGGGGCGGGCGCAAGCGCTCCTACCGCGTGCGCCTCATAAACGTCGACTAGCCGCTAGGCTTATTTGAGCGGCGCCCGCGACAGCTCCTCGTACAGATAGACGGCCGAGGCGATGGCGTTGGAGAAATCCCCCAAATGCAGGCTTTCGTTCTCGCTGTGCGGGTTGGTGTAGGGATCTTCGACGCCGATCAGAAGCGCGGGCGCGCCGCCCAGGGCCGCGGCGAAGGGCCCCACGAACGGAATGGAGCCCCCGCAGCCGATGAAGGCTGCGGGATGCCCGTAGCCTTTTTCCAGCGCCTTCGCCGCGGCCATGAAGGCCGGACCCTCGGGATCGGTCGTCCACGCCGGGCTGGCCGTCTCGTTGGAAAACTCCACGGTCGCGCCCCACGGCGCGCGCTTGAGCAAATGGGCCTTTAAGCGCTTCAAGACGTCCTGGGGGTTCATCCCCCCGGCCAAGCGCACGCCCATGTGGCACCAGGCCGCTTCATTGACGATGTTGGCGCAGTCCTTGCGCGAGGACGCCTGGATGGCGTTGACGGAAAAGGACGGGCGGTACCAGACGCGCTCCAAAATTTCGCCGCTCTTGCCTAGAATCCTCGTCCGGCGCAGGAGCCCGCTCTGTTCGCGGAACTTGGCCTCCGAATAACGCAGGGTCTTGAGGCTCTTGCGTTCGGCCGCGGACGGCTTGCGGACCCGGGATAAAATTCCAGGAACCGCGATATCCCCTTTGGCGTCGGTCACGGACGCGATCATCTTGGCCAAGGCCTGCACGGGGTCGGGCAGCGGCCCGCCCCACATGCCCGAATGCAGCGGGTGATCGGCCGTTCGCACGGTCACGTCCATGGACGCCATGCCGCGCAGAGCCGTGGTGACGGAGGGCACGCCCACGTCGAAATTGCCGGTGTCGGTCAAGATCATGACGTCGGCCGAGAGCTTGCCCCGGAAGCGGCGCAAAAACTCCTCCAAATGCAGCGAGCCGATTTCCTCTTCCCCTTCGATGATGATCTTGACGTTGACGGGCAGCCGGCCCAAAGTTTTCAGGCAGGACGCCACGGCGCTCGAGTGGACCACGGCGCCGGCCTTGTCGTCGGCCGTGCCCCGGCCGTAAAGGCGTCCGCCGCGCTCCGTCGGCTCGAAGGGCGGGCTTTTCCAGAGCTCCTCGCGGCCGGGCGGCTGGACGTCGTGGTGGGCGT
>JAGWJU010000227.1 GCA_028865585.1 Elusimicrobiota bacterium
TGCACGCGGCAATCGTTCTGGCGGGAGTCGTGGCGGGTGTTTTCGCAGTGTTGATGGCGACGCAAAGATCCCTTTACGCGTGTTCGGTGTGCCTCCTGGCCGTTCTTCTCCAAACCGCGGCGATTTTCTACTTCCTCGGCGCTCCCCTGGTGGCTTTTCTCCAAGTCATGATTTACGCGGGCGCGGTGATGGTGCTGGTCGTGGTCACCATCATGGCCGCCCCGACCGAGGATCCGCAAGCCCTGCGCAAACCCTCGATGCCGTGGCTTTTGGCGGTGTTGGGAATTTTGGCGCCGTTGGGAGAAGCCGCTTGGGCGCTTTCCCGCGGGAGCCTGCCGCAGGCCGCGGGCTGGGGCGCGTCCGTGGCGCAGATGCAGGTCGGCACGGTTTTGTTCGGGCCCTACGCGGTCGCCACCGAGGCGGTGGGATTCCTGATTTTTCTCTCGGCGCTGGCCGTCGTTGATTTGAACCGGAGCCAATCGTGAACCAGGCCGTCTGGGCCGTGTGCTTCGCTCTCTTCGCCGTGGGGCTTTCGCTTTTGATTCTGCGCCGCGAACTGCTGGTCATGCTGCTGGGCCTTGAGCTCATGGTCAACGCCGCCAACATCGGGGTGGTCTACGGCGCGAGCTTAACCGGCGACGCCTTGGGCCTTTCCGCCGCCCTCCTTATTATAGCGGTCGCCGCGGCCGAGGCGGTCATCGGCCTGTCCCTGATTTTGCGGGTCTACCAATCCGGACGCTCCCCCGAGTCGGACGTCCTGCGGGAGTTGCGGGGATGACGGCTGTTCTGCCTCTTTCGGCCATTTTGATTTTCGCCGCGCCCATTTCCGCCGTCCTTATCAGTTTTTTCCTGGTCCGGCCCTTCAGGCCCCGCTGGACGCACTGGCCCATTCTGATTTCCTGCGCCGTCGTCGCGGTCTCGGCCGTGCGCATCGCGATGCGGGTCTACGCGACGGGCCCGCTCGACGTGACCCTGGCGCAATGGATGGTGGCCGGAAGCTGGAGCCTGTCCTTCGGCCTGCGCCTGGACGGCCTCTCCTCGGCGGTGCTGGCCATGGTGGCGGTCGTGGGGGCGCTCATCCACGTCTACGCGGCCGGGTACATGGAAGAGGACGAGTGCATGCCGCGCTTTTTCCTGTTCTTCCACCTTTTTTACCTGGCCATGATCGGCCTGTTGACCTCCAACAACTACGTCCAGCTCTACCTTTTCTGGGAAATGGTCGGCATGGCGTCCTATTATCTCATCGGCTTCTGGTACCACAAGGCCACGGCGCGGCGCGCGGCCATGCAGGCCTTCCTGGTCAACCGCGTGGGCGACTTCGGCTTCATGCTGGCGGCGCTGCTGCTTCTCTCCGCGTTTCCGGGCAGCGGCGCGCGCTTCACCGCGGTCTTTCCCGCCGTGGGCACGGCGTCCCCGGTCTTGGTCTGCGCCATCGGCTACCTGCTCTTCTGGGCCGCGACGGCCAAGTCCGCGCAGTTTCCGCTCTATTTTTGGCTGCCGGACGCCATGGAGGGCCCGACGCCCGTCTCCGCTTTGATGCACGCCGCGACCATGGTGACCGCGGGCATTTTCCTTTTGGCGCGCTCCTGGCCTCTCATCGCGGGCGTGCCCCACCTGCCGCACTTAATCGCCTGGATCGGCGCGGCCACGGCCCTGGGCGCAGGCATCGTCGCCGCGACCAAGATGGACTTGAAGCGCATCCTGGCCTACTCGACCGTGAGCCACCTGGGCATCATGGCTTTGGGCGTGGGCTTGGGAGAAATCGGCGCGGGCATTTTTCACCTCATCACGCACGGATTCTTCAAGGCGGTGCTCTTTTTATGCGCCGGCAACATCGCGCACGGCTTGGGCAAGCCCACGGCCTCGGTCGACGAGGCGGGCGGCTTGATTAAGAAAATGCCCTTGACGTTCGTGTGTTTCACCGCGGCCGCTTTCTCCCTGGCCGGCATCTGGCCCTTCGCGGGCTTCTATAGCAAGGACGCGGTCCTAGACGCCGCGCACGCCTTCGGCCCGGGCATGGGCTTGGTGGCTTCGGCCATCGGCTTCATGAGCGCCTTCTACATTTTCCGCATGCTCTTTTTGGTCTTCCTGGGCCCGCGCCAGCGCCAATCGGGCGGCGAGCATGGCGGCCACCACATCCACGAGGCCGGCTGGTGGATGGGCGTTCCCGTGCTGTTGATTTCCGTGGGCGCCATCTGCGTCGGCTGGTTCGGCGGCCAGCTGCAGTCCCTGTTGTCCATGGGCTGGATGGCCGCGGCGGCGCCGACTGTGCCGCATATGAAGGTGCTTGAAGCCTGGCCGAGCCTGGCTCTGGCTTTCGCGGGCGCGGCCGCCTCCTACTGGTGGACTACCGTTAAGCCCAATTGGGACTGGGATTGGCGCGAGAAGTCTCCCGCGCTTGCCGCGGTCTTCGCCTCCGATTTCGGCTGGAAGCCGGCCATGGCCTGGGTCGCCCAGGCGGTGGTCGTCCTCTCCAACTGGCTGGGCTTGAGTTTGGACAAGGGTTCGTGGGACCGCCTGATTGAGGCTTCGGCCGAGGGCGCCGTCGAGGCCGGCGGCGCGGGCGCGGCCCTGGCCACCGGCAGCGTCAACGACTACGTCTGGTGGATGGCGGCGGGCGTGACGGTCCTTCTTCTGGCGGTGCTCTTCCTATGATTTTCTCCCCGTTGACGATTCTGTGGGCCCTGCCCATCGTGGGCGGCTTTTTGGCCCTGGCTCTGCGCTCGGGCAAGCGCGCGGGCATTTTCTCCCTCGCGCTGTCCTTGATCTCGCTGGCCTTCTGTGCGCTTCTGCCGTGGCGCGAGGGCGCGGCCCTGGCGGTGACCGGCCCGGCGTGGGCCTACGGCATCCACTACGCCCTGTCCATGGACGGCCTGTCCTGGGTCATGTGCCTGCTAAACGCTTTCCTCACCGTCATCGCGCTCATAGCGTCCTTGGGCGAGGAGCGCAGCGCCGGCTACTGGGCGGCGTTCTTGTTCTTGGAAGGCGCCTTGATGGGCGTGTTCCT
>JAGWJU010000228.1 GCA_028865585.1 Elusimicrobiota bacterium
CGGAGAACGCCAAAATCGCGGCGGAAAAGCCGGCCAGGATGACGAGGCACGCGGATAACGAAGCGAACGCGGGGCCGGTCCGTCCTGGCGAAAGAGCCTCCTGCAGCCCTAAAACGGCGTAGGTCACGGGATTAATCCGCATTACCCAGCGAAGCCAAATAGGCGCGGTTGCGGCCGGAAACAGGGCGCCAGAAAGCATCCACAAAGGAATGAGGAACAGATTCATGACCGCGTGGAAGCCCTGGGTCGACTCCATGCTCCAAGCGATGCAGAACCCGATGCCGGTCAGCCCCAAGGAACACAGGGCCAGCACCAGCACGGCCCACAAGTAGTCGGCCAAGCCGGCCGGAAGCCCCACGGCGCGGGCAAAAACCAGAAAAAACAATCCTTCGACGAAGCCCACCGTGGCCGCGCCCAGGACCTTTCCCGTCACCACGGCCAGCCGCGAAGCGGGCGAGACTAGAACCGACTGTAGGAAGCCCTCTTTGCGGTCATCGATGATGGAGATGGTCGCGAAGACCGCGGTGAAGAGCACGATGAGCACCAGCGTGCCGGAGAAATAATACTGCAAACCCTTTGGCCCCAGCCCGGAGCCGATCAAGAACCAGAAGAGCACCGGAGGCGCGATGGCGCCGATGACGCGCGCGCGGTCGCGGAAAAAGCGCTTCATTTCCCGCTCCCAAAGGCTCGTTACGGCCAAGGCGAAATTCACGCGGCCTCCTTCTCCTCCTTGACCCAAAAGCGGTGCCCGGTGCGGTGCATGAAGACGTCTTCCAGCGTCGGCTTCGACAGGCTCACTGTCTTAATCGCGCCAGGAAACGCCTCCACAATCTGGGGGATGAAGGCGTGCCCGTTCTCACGTTCGATGCGCAGAACTCCGTCCACCTGCGCGGGCGCGACGCCGAAACGCTCCTTGATGCCCCTCCCCAATTCCGCCGGATCTTCGGACTCGATGGCGATGACGTCCCCGCCGATTTCGGCCTTCAGGGCCGCGGGCGTGCCTTGCGCGGCCAGGCGTCCCTCGTCTAGAAGCGCCAACCGCGAGCAGTTCTCCGCCTCATCCATGTAGTGAGTCGTGAGTAGAATCGTAGAGCCCTGCGCCGCGCGCAAATCCTTCATATGCGTCCACAAATCGCGCCGCGCACCCGGATCAAGACCGGTCGAGGGCTCGTCGAGCAAAATTAAATCAGGCTTATGCAGGAGGCTCTTGGCCAGTTCGACGCGGCGTTTTTGCCCTCCGGACAAAGCTCCGGCGTAATCATTAGCCCGCGAGGCCAAGCCGTAGCGCTCAAGCCCGTCCGCAATGCGGCGGGAGAGCTCCGCCCCGCGCACGCCGTAGAGCCGCCCCTGCTGCTCCATATTTTCCTTCACCGTCAGCTTGACGTCCAGGCTGGGATTCTGGAACACCACCCCCAGTCGGCGTCGGACGGAATTGGCGTCCTTAAGCACGTCCAAGCCGAAGACTTCGGCCGAGCCGGAAGTCGGCTTCAGAGCGGTTGATAAAATCTTGAACAGCGTGCTCTTGCCGCCTCCGTTGGGTCCCAACACGCCGAAGATTTCGCCGGCCTCGACGTCGAGGGAAACGCCCTTCAAGGCCTCTCGTGCGGGAGATTTCTTCTTCGCGGGATAGACGTGGCCGACGCCCTTAATCGCGACCGAGGGAACCGTCATTTGGACGCGCTCCAGAGAGTCTCCGTTTTCCCCGATTGATGATTAGTCCAGCGCGCCGCGATGAAGAGGTAGTCGGAAAGGCGATTAAGATAAACCAAGACCTCGGAGCCGACGGCCTCGTCCGAGGCCAACGCGACCGCGGAACGCTCGGCCCTGCGGCAGACGGCCCGCGCCCAATGCAGGGCGGCGCCGGCCTTCCCCCCGCCCGGCAAGATGAAGTTGGACAGTGGCTCCAAGACCGCGGTCATGGAATCAATGGCGGATTCCAGGCGCTTGACCGCGCCTGCGTCCAACGCCGGCGTGCGCGAAGACGCGCTTTTCTTGATGTCCGGCGGAGAGGCTAGAACGGCGCCAATGACGAAAAGTTCTTCCTGGATTCTGCGGAGTTCCCCGCGCAAGTCGCGCAAGTTCTCTTGAGGCTCGATTTCAGCCAAGGCCGCGCCCAGCGCGCAGTTGAGCTCGTCCACGTCGCCGTAGGCCGCCACGCGCCGGTTGTTCTTGGGCACCCGTGCGCCGCCCCAAAGCCCGGTTTCTCCCTTGTCTCCGGTCCTTGTGTAAATCTTCACTAAAAAAATTTTGGCAAATTAAGAACGGGCTGAAAAGGCCCGGGGAGGATTTTCAGCGGCGGCCCAGGTACCGCGCCAGGAATTTTTCGCAGGCTTCGTAGAACTTGAGGCGGTTCTCCGGCCGCGCGAAGCCGTGCCCCTCATCGGGAAAAAGAAGGTATTCGATCTCCTTGCCGCGGGAGCGCAGGGCTTGGACGATGGCCTCCGACTCGGCGGCCTTGACCCGCGGATCATTGGCGCCCTGCGCGATTAAAAGCGGCGCCTGGATTTGGTCCGCGAAAAACAGCGGCGATCGGGATTTCAAAAATTCCGGCTCCGTTTCCAGGCTGCCCACCCTCAGATCAAAGACCCGGCGCAAAGGCTCCCAATACGGCGGGATGGACTGGATCAGCGTCGCCAGATTGGAAGGCCCAACGACGTCGACCGCGCAGCAGTAGAGATCCGGCGTAAACGCCGCCCCGCACAGGGCCGCGTAGCCGCCGTAGGATCCGCCGTAAATCGCAACGCGGCTTTTATCCGCCACGCCGTCCCGCACGGCCCACGAAACCGCGTCGGTCAGGTCGTCCTGCATGCGCGCCCCCCACTCCCGGTCGCCCGCGTGTAGGAACCGCTTGCCGAATCCGGCGGAGCCCCGGAAATTGACCTGCAGGACCGCGTAGCCTTGGTTGGCAAGCCACTGGACTTCAGGATGGAATCCCCATGAATCCCGAGCCCATGGACCGCCGTGGACATGCAGGACCAAGGGAAGGCCGCGAGGCTCCAGGCCGGCG
>JAGWJU010000229.1 GCA_028865585.1 Elusimicrobiota bacterium
TACGCCTCGGGCACCAAGTTCCGCGAGGTGCCGGTCACCAAGCGCGAGAAGACCTACAGCTACGACGAGGGCGCCAACGCCGTGTTCATGGACGTGGAGACCTACGAGCAGGTGTCCTACCCCAAGGAGCGCATGGGCGATCAGGCCAAATTCCTGCAGGAGAACATGGTGGTCCTGGGCGTCTACATCGACGACAAGCTCACCAGCATCGAAATCCCCCCGAACGTGGTGCTGACCGTCACCTCGACCGTGCCCGGCGTCAAGGGCGACTCCGTCTCCAACATGGTCAAGCCCGCCACGCTGGAAACGGGCCTCGAAGTCCAGGTGCCGCTGTTCATCAAGGAAGGCGACCGCATCCGCGTCGACACCCGCACCTCCTCCTACATCGAGCGCGCCAACAAGGAAGAATAGTGGCCAAACGCATTCTCATCTTCGAGGACGACCCGGGATATCAGGAGCTGCTCAAGGCGCTCCTGGGCGAGTACGACCTCTCCGTGTGCGCGAGCGTGGAGGAGGCCTCCAAGCACTTCGGCGCCGGCATTTTCGACCTCATCCTCTGCGACATCAATTTGCTGGGCATGTCGGGCTTCGAGCTCCTGCAGCAGATGCGGGACAGCGGATTAAGCGACAAGATTCCCTTCGTCTTCTGCTCTAGCCAGTCCGACCCGGGGACCAAGGAACGCGCGATGGAGATGGGCGCCACGGGCTTCGTGACCAAACCCTTCGACGCCGACGCGCTGACCGGGCTCATCCGCTCCCTCCTCAAGTCGTGATCAAAGCCGTCATCTTCGACGTCGACAACACGCTGACCGACTTCATGCGCACCAAGCGCGCGGCCGTGGAGTCCGCGGTCGAGGGCATGATCGACGCGGGGCTTGTCGTGGACAAGCGCGGCATGGTCGACAAGATTTTCGAGACCTACTTTAAGGAAGGCGTCGAAGACCAGAAAATTTTCGACAAGATCTTGAAGCAGGAGACGGGCGGGGTCGACTACAAAATCCTGGCCGCCGCCATCGTGGGCTACCGCCGGGCCAAAGCGGGCTCGATGGCGCTCTACCCCCACGTGAGCCTCACCCTCACGACGCTGCTCAAATCCGGCGTGAAGATGGCGATTGTCTCGGACGCGCCCAAACTCGAGGTCTGGCTGCGCATCGTGGGCCTGGGCATGCACAATTTCTTCGACTGCGTGGTGACCGCCGAGGACGTGGGCGCGCGCAAGCCCGCGGCCGCGCCCTTCATGAAGGCCCTGGAGTTTTTGGGCACCAAGCCCGAGGAGACCGTCATGGTGGGCGACTGGGCCGAACGCGACATCGCGGGCGCCAAGAAGCTCGGCATCCGAACGGCCTGGGCCAAGTACGGCGACACCTTCGACACCAAGGATTCCGGCGCCGAGTTCGAACTTTCTGACATCCTGGAACTGCTCGCCATCGTTCAAAAAGAGAACGCGCCCGCTTGAAAAAGCCCCTGTTCGCCGCGATACTTCTCGCTCTCGCCGCACCGCGGGCCCGCGCCCTGCGCGTGGAAACCATGCCCCTGCCGGCAGGCTACCGCGTGGCCGCTTCAACCGCCCCCGGCGCGCCGCCGCCCACGATGCTGGTCGCCTCGGGCCGTGCCATCGTGCGCTTCTCCACGGCCGCGCCGGATGAAGCCGCGCAGAATTCCGCCCTGCAGAGCGTCGGCGCCCGCGTGCTTTCCGAGCTGCCCTTTGGTTTTACTTTGGTAGGCCTGCCCCCGGGCGTCTCGGTCTCAAGCGGGTTGGCGCTCTTGAGCGGCGTTAAGGACATCTCGAGCATTGAACCCGACCGCGCCTATCGTCCGAGCGACGTCACGCCCAACGATCCCTTATTCTCCCAGCAGTACGCGCTCGCCAACATCGACGCCCCGCAAGGCTGGGCCTACGGCACGGATACGGGAACCGCAGCGCAATTAGTGACCATCGCCATGATCGATACGGGAATCGATAGCACCCATTCGGATCTGGCAAATAAAGTTCTTGGAACCGGAAGCGAATATTGCCCCCCCGGCGGCGGTAGCTGTACTCCAGAAAACCCTCCAGTCGTGGCCTGTTATCACGGTACAGCCACCTCGGGCGTGGCCGCGGCGCAGACCAACAACAGCAATGGCATCGCGGGCGTGTCCTGGGGTGCCAAGCTCGTATCCGTACGCGTCTTTAGCACCGCCGCTTGCAACTCGGACTGTTCCGACAAGGGTTCGAGCACCTGCGCAACGGATGATGCGACCATAGTCAATGCTCTCAATTACGTGGCCACGACTTTGGCGGGCAACTCGGCCACGTACGGCCGCGTGGTCGCGAACATGAGCCTCGGCGAAGCGGGCTCTTGCCCTCCGAACGACTCCACGGCCCTCAACACGGCCATCGGCGACAATGTGGTCGTGACTATTTCCGCGGGCAACGACGGCGGCGCGGTCAACGCGCCCGCCAACTGCGCCGGAACCACGTCCAGCGGCGGCATCATCCCGGTCGGCGCGACCGACTCCAGCGACGCCATCGCGTCCTTTTCCTCGAACGGCCCAGAACTGGCCGCCAACGGCGTGGTGGCGCCGGGCGTCAACGTGGAGACCACGAATTACCCCGGCGGCGGCTACACCGGCACGGCCAGCGGCACCTCTTTTTCCGCACCGGAAGTCGCGGGCTTGGCCGCCCTGCTTCGGTCCCTGCAACCCAACGCCACGCCCGCGCAAATTCAGTCCTGGATCCGCGGCGGCGCCTATAATTTAGGCATAGACGCGAATCACCAGGGCGCGGGCCTCATCAACGTCTACGAATCCATGCGCTTGGCCGCCGGCTCCTCCGTCACCACGTCCCAGGGACCATACGCCTACCCCAATCCGTTTCGGCTCGCGCAGGACTCCTCGGTCCGTTTCAACATCCCCGCGAACCTCAACGGCACCAACATGGACGTGCGGATTTACACCGTCACCGGCCAATTGGTCCGCGATCTTTCGGCCCCGCTTTG
>JAGWJU010000014.1 GCA_028865585.1 Elusimicrobiota bacterium
GACGACGTGCTGCGCTACGCCTACATGAACAGCTACTACCAGACCGGACTGCGCAATCTCCTCGATCGCGCGATTCTGGCGCACTCGGATCTCGACGTCGAGCGCACCTGCCGCAAGGTCGACGAAATCCCTTTCGACTTCTCGCGCCGGCGCATGTCCGTGGCCATCGATTACGAGGGCGATCACGTGCTCATCTGCAAGGGCGCGGTCGAGGAGGTTTTCTCGGCCTGTTCGCGCTATCAAATAGACGACGAGGTCTATCCCCTCATCGACATGATCAAGCTCGATCTCTTGGAGGAGTACGAGGCCTTGAGCGCCGAGGGCTACAGGGTCCTGGCCGTGGCCTACCGGGAGTTCGAACGCACTCAAGAGGTGTTCTCGGCCGCGGACGAGCGGGACATGACGCTTTTGGGCTACGTCGCGTTCTTTGATCCGCCCAAGGACTCGGCCACCGAGGCGCTGCGCGCGCTTAAAAAAGCGGGCGTGGACGTCAAGATTTTGACCGGCGACAGCGCCTTGGTGACCCGCAAGATCTGCCGCGACGTGGGCCTGGAGGCCGCGGAAATCGTGACCGGCGACAAGCTGCGCGGCCTCTCCGACGAGGAGCTGGCCCGGACGGCGGAGCGCGCCATGGTCTTCGCCAAGCTCTCGCCCGCGCAGAAAGACGGCATCATCCGGGCCTTGCGCGGCCGCGGGCACGTGGTGGGGTTCTTGGGCGACGGCATCAACGACGCGCCGGCCATGAAGACCGCGGACGTGGGTATTTCGGTCGACACCGCCGTGGACGTGGCCAAGGAATCGGCGGACATCATTCTTCTTGAGAAAAGCCTTCTGGTTCTTGAGGACGGCATCATCGAGGGGCGGCGCGTCTTCGGCAACATCATCAAGTACATCAAGATGGGCGCAAGCTCTAATTTCGGCAACATGTTCAGCATGACGGGCAGCGCCCTGCTCTTCCCGTTTTTGCCCATGACTCCCATTCAAATTCTAGTCAACAACCTGCTTTACGACTTCTCTCAGGTCAGCATCCCGCTTGATCGCGTTGATGAGGAGTACTTGGTCCGGCCGCGCAAATGGAACATCGACAACATTAAGAAGTTCATGATTTGGATCGGACCCATGAGTTCGGTTTTCGACTACACGACGTTCGCCCTCCTGTGGTTTTTCTACCATTGCTCCGTTTATTCCTCGGCGGGCGTCCTGCCCGCGGTCAAGGCGCACGCGGAGAAGCTTTTTCAAACAGGCTGGTTCGTGGAATCCATCCTGACCCAAACGCTCATCGTGCACATTATCCGAACAAACAAGATTCCTTTCGTACAGAGTTCAGCGAGCGCTTCGCTGATTCTGACGACGCTGGCGGTCATGGCTGTGGGGGCGTTCCTGCCCTTTTCCTCCGTGGCTAGCTACTTGGGCATGGTGCGGCTGCCGTTGTCCTTTGGGCTTTGGATCGCGGCGACGCTCCTGTGCTACGCGATTTTGACTCACGGCATGAAGACTTACTTTATTAGGAAGTACGGAACGGATTAATCCATGAGAAGCCTTTTGGACGCGCTGCAGGAGGGCCGCCTGATCGAATTGCCGGAGGCGGATAAGGACAAGGCGCTCGAGTACCTGGCGCATCTCATCGAGGCCGTTCCGGATTTGGGCGGAGACCCGCAGCTCGTCGAAGCCGTGCTGGCCCGGGAAAAATCGCAGAACACCGCCATCGGACTCGGCGTCGCCTGCCCGCACGTGCGCGTGGACGTCCAGGGGGAGCTTCTGTGCGCCGTGGGCTGGACTCCTGTGGGCATCGATTACGGGGCGGCGGACGGGCAAAAGGTCCATCTTGTGGCCATGTACTACATCCCGGACGCCCAGAAAAACGCGTACTTTAAGGAAATTTCCGCGCTGGCCGCGGCCGTGCAGAAAGCGCGCGGCATCGGCGCCATCGCGGGCGCGGGCGAGCTTTCGGTCGTGCGCGAAAAGCTTTTGGATTGGGTGTCCACATCCATCGAGGCCGCGTTGCCCGAGTCCAAGGCGCGCATGATCCGCTTGGAGGCTCGCCAGGCCCAGATCGAGGCCGCGGTCGAGGCGGCTCCGGCGGCGGAGGCCCTTTCCGTGCTGATTCTTTCGTCGCCGCAGGCCAAGCCGCTGGTCCTTTGCCCCAACCCTGAGTTCGCGGCGGCTCTGGAAAAAGACGAGCGCCTGAGCGACGTGGTCTCTCGGCGCGCGGCGTTCTCCTGCGAGGGCTTCCGGCTTATTTTCCGCAGCGCCGCCGCCTACGGCCTGGGCCGCACCCTCCTCGAATACTGGGCCGTCAAATAAATTCCGCGTGGGTCTTGCGCGAATCGGGTTTGCGGTGTATATTTTTGCTTGTGAAGGCGAAAACCGCAAAGAAAAAAACCGAGAGCCGCAAGGCCGCGCCTGCGGTCGCCGAGGAATCAGCCCCCGAGGCGGACGGGAAGCTCGAATCCGTGCTGAAGGAGGTCACCTCCGGAGGCGGAGAAGAACGCGTCGAGGACTGGATCAGCTTGGAGTGCCCCTACTGCGGAGAAGGCTTCGAGGTGCACGTCACCTCTGAACAGGACGGGCAGAGCATGATCGAGGACTGCGCCGTCTGTTGCCGCCCCGTGCAGCTTCTGGTGGAAATCCAGGAGGGGGAAATCCAGGTCGACGCGCAGCGCAGCTAGCCCGCTCCGGGCCGGCGCATCGGCCCGGCGGCTTTACCGGCTTTTGACGGCTAAAAGCCGCACGTCGAAGACCAAAGTCGCTTTCGGCGGGATGACCGGAGGCATGCCGCGGTCTCCGTAGGCGATGCCGGAAGGACAAACCAGCTTGGCCTTGCCGCCGACCCGCATTTTCTGGAGCCCCTCGGTCCAGCAGGGAATGACCCCGTCGAGCGCGAACGTGGCCGGTCCCCCGTGGCGGGAGGAGCTGTCGAAAACTTTGCCGTCGGTCAGCCGGCCTGTATAGTCGACGGTGACGGTGTCCGTAGCCTTGGGTTGGGCGCCGGTTCCCTTTTTAGTGGGGATGTAGATGAGGCCGGATGGGAAGGCCCGCGCGCCCTTTTCCTTGCGCGCCTTCGCGAGATAAGCTTCTCCCGCGGCGTTTTCCGCGGCCATTTGCGCTTCGTGCCGGGCGCGGGCGAAATCGTTGACCTTGCCGATGTAGGCGTTCGGATCGACCTTGAGCTTGCGCCCTTCGGTCGCGTCGCGAAAGCCCAGGATCAGATCCTTGGCCTCTCCGGGCTTGAGCGAAAATTGTCCGCGCGCGTTGCGGCCCAAGACGACGCCCAAAGTATAGAGAACCTTCTGGGACTCGGTCTTGAGCGGACGGGCGGACGCCGCGAAAGCGGCGGCCGGCAGGACCGCCAGACAAATCGAGACGAGGGATATTTTTTTGACGTTCATGTGAGCGTGCCTCCTAGTGGGTCCCGGCCATGATAGCAGATCGGCCGGGAGGCCTGTCCAACTACTTTTCCAAATCTGCGGTCTCGGCGCCGCGGGAGGGCTTGCCCGAGGCCAGCCAGTCGAGATAGGCCTCTATGAAGGGATCCAGGTCTCCGTCCATGACCGCCTGAATTTGGGACGTGGAATAGCCCGTGCGTAGATCCTTGACCATTTGGTAGGGCATGAAGACGTAGGAGCGGATCTGGTGTCCCCAGGCGATATCGCCCATGGCGTCATAGTGCTTCTCGGCGGCCTGGCGTTTCTTGTCCATTTCGATTTCGTAGAGCTTGGCTTTGAGCATCTTGAGCGCGTTCATGCGGTTCTGCAGCTGGCTGCGCTCGATTTGGCAGGCGACCACGAGGCCGGTGGGGATGTGCTTTAGGCGCACCGCGGTCTCCACCTTGTTGACGTTCTGTCCGCCGTGGCCGCCGGCGCGGAAAGTCTCGAGTTCGATGTCCGAATCCGCGATCTGGATGTCGATGGAGTCCTCGATGTCGGCCAGGACGTCCAGTGAGGCGAAGGAGGTGTGGCGGCGCTTGTTGGAATCAAAAGGGGAGATGCGCACGAGGCGGTGGACGCCGCGCTCGCCTTTCAAGCACCCGTGCGCGTTTTCTCCGCGCACGAACGCCGTGGCGCTCTTGACGCCGGCTTCCTCGCCCTTCAAAAGGTCGGTGATGATGAAGTCGAAGCCCCGCTGCTGGGCCCAGCGCGAGTACATGCGCAGCAGCATCTCGTTCCAATCGCAGGCCTCGGTTCCGCCCGCGCCCGCGTGGAAGCTCACGATGGCGTCGCAGTGGTCGAACTCATCGGAGAGCTTGAGCTCGGCGTCTAAAAGCCGCAGGGTCTTTTGAGTCTCGGGCAGCGCCGCAAGGATGTCCTTAAGTTCTCCAGCGTCCTGGGCCTCGTCCGCCAGCTGCCAGTGGGTCTCCAGATCTTCGACCGCCCGTCCGGCCTTGTCCCAGCGGGAGAGCGTCTTTTTTAAGGCGTCCAGCTCCTTGGATTTTTTTTTGGCCGCGGCGGAGTCGGCCCAGAATTCGGGTTTAGCCGCTTCGGTCTCCCTCGCGGAGATTTCAGCGCGCCGTTTGGGAACGTCCAGAATTTTTCCCAGCTTGGCGTGCAGATCACGCAGTTCCCTGATCTTGTCCGCCGTCTCTCTAAACGTCGGCTCCGCCGCCATGATTAGGCCATTCTACGAAATTGAAGAGTCGATTCCGGCAAATAGGAGCAGGGTGCGCGCGTGCCGGCGCGCGGTTTCGCGGATATCCGCCGCGTAGCCTCCGCCCAAGGTTACGGCTGCCGGGACGTTGAAGCTCCGGCAAGCCTCGCGCACCATGAGATCTCGGCGCTTAAGCCCGTCGGGGGTGAGTTTTAAGCCGCCCAGGGCGTCGTCTTCGGCCGAGTCCGTTCCCGCTTGGTAGACGATGAGATCGGGCTTGGCCGCGAAGGCGCGCGGGAGGTTCTCTTCGAGGGCCTTGAGATATTCGCGATCCCGGCAGCCGGCCGGCAGGCCGACGTCGAGCGAGCCCGGCTCGGGCGTTTCCGGGTAGATTCCCTCCTGGTGCATGGAGAAGGTAAAGATTTCGGGTCGGCCGCGGAAAATCGCGGCGGTGCCGTTTCCTTGGTGGACGTCCAAGTCCACGACCGCGGCCCGGCGGACGCGGCCCTCGGCCATCATCTTCAAGAGGCCGCCCGCGATGTCGTTCAGGAGGCAAAACCCTTCGCCGTGATCGGAAAAAGCGTGGTGTGAACCGCCGCCGACGTGCAGGCCGACGCCGTCCTCAAGCGCGCGGCGGCAGGCCAGAATGGTGCCGGAGTAGGCCAGGCGGTGCGCGGCGGAAACCTCCGGAGAAAAGGGAAGCTCCGCGCGGGTTTGGTCGGCAAGCGTCATTGAGATGGTTCCGAGAATCTTGTCCGTCCACTCCGGCGTATGCGCCAGCAGGAGTTCGCTTCGGGATGGAAGTTTTGGCTCAAAAAAAGCCCCGCGGCCTTGCAGCATCTCGGCGGCCAGGGCGAATTTGCGGGTGGGAAAAACGTGGCCGCCGATGGGGACGGCGTAGCGGGGGGAGTAAATGAAAGCCGGAGGCATCATCAACCTACGCGGCGTTTCCGCGCAAAGCGTCGAGGATGAGCCGCAGTGCGGACCAAGCCAGAATCAAGGCGAGGCAGAGCGCTCCGAACCAGTCGCCATGCCGCGCGTAGAAGGATCGGTTCGGGAACGGATCGGCGGCGGGAATCGACGCGTCGAGGCGGCCGTTTTCCCCCAGCGGCATCTCGGCCAGGATGCGGCCCCAGGGGTCCACGATGCCCGAAATGCCGGTATTGGCCGCGCGCAAGACGTAGACGCGGTTTTCGATGGCGCGAAAACGCGAGGCCATGAAGTGCTGGTAAGGCCCCCAGGTGTCCTTATACCATCCGTCATTGGTGATGTTGACGATGACGCGCGCGCCGCGCGCCGCGTCCTGGCGAATCAGGCGGGGGAAAATCATTTCGTAGCAAACCGCCACTCCCACGGCGCCCAGCGGCGTTTGGAACAGGGGCTGGCGCGGCCCGCCGGGCGTCAAGTTCCCCAGCTCGTCCAAGATGCCGATCCACCGGCGCAGGATGGGAATCGGAACATACTCGCCGAAGGGAACCAGCACGCGCTTATGGTAGGCGCCGCCGAAAGAACCGTCAGGCTCGATGAGGACGGCCGAGTTGTAGGCGCCCTTGTCTCCGACCGTGACGGCGCCCACGATTTGGAAGGCGTCCAGGCGGCGGCTCCAAACCGCGGCTTCGGGGATGCTTTGTCCGTCGGCAATGAGCCGGGGCGCGGCCGCTTCGGGCCAAACGATCAGCGCGGGCTTGCGCCGCCGCGGCCTGGCTAAAAGCCCTTCGAGGTCGCTCCAGATGCCGCGCACGAAGGCGGCGTTCCACTTCCGGTATTGATCCACGTTGGGCTGAAGAAGCTCCACGGCCAGCGAGGGCTGCGGAGAGGTCTTCGGCGCTTGAGCCATCTGTTCTCTTCCCCACGACCAGGCACCCAGGGCCAGCAGGCCTGCCGCGGCTAAATTTAAAACGGCGGAACGACGCGGCCGGCCCCGCCGGCCGCTCCAGAGGGCCAACCCCAGCGCGGCGTTGAACGCCGCCACGATAAAGCCCAGGCCTTCGGGGCCGAACATGGAGTCCATCTGCAGGAAAGCCGGGTGGGCGTACTGCGTGTAGCCGAGAAGATCCGCGCTTGGGCGCGAGGTCCAGCGTCCGATGGAGAAGGACATCGCGCTCCAAAGCGCGGCCCACAGCCAGGGTTTGGCGGCCTCCGGCGCACGCCGCGCAAGCCACGCGCCCGCGCCGGCCGCGACGGCCCAGTCCAGCGCCATGATGAGCGCCAGAGCGGCCCAGGCGGCGGCGGCCAGCGATCGGGGCAGCCCTGCGAATCGGCAGGTGCTGTAAATCCAATAGAAGGCCAGGCCGTGGAAGCCGAAGCCGGCGGCCAAGCCTCCAAGGAGCGCTTTGCGTGGAGTTTGCCGCGACCAGAGGGCGAAAAGCGGCGCCAGCGCCACCCAGCCCAGGGGCCAGAGCCCGGCACGCGGCAGGCACAGCGCCAGAAGCGCGCCGCAGGCCAGGGGCAGAGCGGCGCCCGCGGCTACTCCCCGAAAGCCCGGAGCATCCACGCCATTTTCTCGTGGCGTTCCATTAGCCCTGTTAGGAAGTCGCTGGTGCCCATGTCGCCCAAAGCGGCGCAGGCCTCCAGGTTCTTTCTTAAGCCGCGGATAATCGCCTCGTGATCCTTGAGCAGGTTTAAGAGCATGGTATCGGCGCGGGGCTTCCCGGTCTCATCCTTGAGGGCGGCGGCCTTGAGGAAGTCGGAGAGCCCGCCCAGGGCGCGCTCGCCCAGAGCCCGGCCGCGCTCGGCGACCTCGTCGACGATGCCGTCGAGCTCGTCATACTGAGCCTCGAAGAACTTGTGCAGGTCGTTGAAGCGGGGCCCGGTCACGTTCCAGTGGTAGTTGCGGGTCTTGGTGTAGAGGACGTACTCGTCGGCCAAAAGAACGTCCAGGATTTTGGCGACGGCTTTGCGGCTTGAGTCCGAAACGGCGATGCTTGGCTTCATGATTTTCTCCTTTTGGGGATGCGTCCCCGCGCCCCGGCTTTGCCGGAGCACGACCGGCAGAGGCCCACGATGCGGATGTCGTAGGCTTCGCCGGAAAATCCGTCGGGCAGGCCGCGGGGCAGTGAAAGCCCCGAGAGCCCGGCGTGCGTCCAGTCCTCCATGCGGCCGCAGGCCCGGCAGACCAGGTGTTGATGGCGCTCCGCGTTGGCGTCCAAGCGCTGGGGGCCGCCGTCCGAGGCCACGCGCCGGATGAGTCCCGCCGCGGTCAAATCCTCCACGATGCGGTACACCGTGGGCAGGGGCAAGGACGGCCAGTTCTTTTTGACGCGCGAGTAAACGGCCTCGACCGTGGGGTGAAGCGGGTCCGCGGCCAGGGCTTCGTAAACCGCGCGGCGCTGGGCGGTCACGCGCACGCCCGCCGCGCGCAGGCGGCGGTCGGCCTCGGCCTGGCCAAGAAGCGGAGGGCGTCCTTCCATATGATAATTATTATCATATGATATTATTTCTGTCAAGCCCCTTGCGCCGGGGCACCTCAAAGGGCTACACTATGGGCGCAGCGGCGAGGATTTGTCCGAATTGCCCCGGCCTACTGGGAGCTAAAGAGGAGCAAAAGCCACGCCCAAGCGTGGCTTTATTTTTTATAGGAGAACATGGCAGAAAACGCGCAGGACCGCCTTCGCGGCCTACTGGAGCGCCGCATCCTTATTCTGGACGGGGCGATGGGTACGGCGCTGCAGAGCATGTCCTTGACTGCGGAGGACTTCGGAAGCCGCGAACTCGAGGGCTGCAACGAGCACCTGGTCCTTTCCAAGCCCGAGGTTATCGCGCGCGTCCATGAGAGCTATTTGGAAGCCGGCGCGGACATCGTGTCGTCCGACAGCTTCGGAGCGGTGCGCCACGTCCTGGCCGAATACGGCCTGCAGGATAAGACGCTGGAGATCGCGCGCACGTCGGCGCGCCTGGCCAAGGAAGCGGCCGCGCGCTGGTCCACGCCGGAGAAGCCCCGCTTCGCGGCGGGCGCCGTGGGGCCGGGCACCAAGGCCATTTCCGTCACCGGCGGCATCTCGTTCGAGCAGGTGCGGGCCGCCTACGCCGAGTCTGCGCAGGGACTATTGGAAGGCGGTGCCGACCTTCTCTTGTTGGAGACCCAGCAGGATACTCTCAACGTCAAGGCGTCCCTTCTGGGTTTTGAGGACTGTTTTAAAATCTTGGGCCGCCGCGTCCCCGTGATTTTGTCCGTTTCCATCGAGCCCATGGGGACCATGCTGGCCGGGCAGAACGCCGAAGCCCTGTGCGACGCCGTTTCTCATTTTGATCTTCTGGCCGTGGGCCTCAACTGCGCCACGGGCCCTGAATTCATGACCGACCATCTGCGCACCGTTTCGGATGTCTCGCGGTTTTCCACGATTTGCTATCCCAACGCCGGCCTGCCGGATGAGCACGGTTGCTACCATGAGGACCCGAAGACCTTCGCGCAGAGGCTTTCGCGCTTCGCGGACGAGGGCTGGCTCAACATGGCCGGCGGCTGCTGCGGCACTACGGCCGAGCATGTGCGCCTGCTCTCCCGCGCGCTCGAAGGAAAAAAACCGCGCCGCCCTGCCCGCCGCCCGCGCGCGGCCCTCTCGGGGCTGGAGTCGTTGGTCTTAGACGACGAAACGCAAAAACCGTTTTTGGTCGGCGAACGCACCAACGTCATCGGCTCGCGCCTTTTCCGCGGCATGATCGCCGAGGGCCGCTTCGATGAGGCGGCCGAGGTTGGGCGGCGTCAGGTGCGCGGCGGAGCGCACATTATCGACGTGTGCCTCGCGGATCCCGATCGCGACGAGAAGTCGGACATCGTGCGGGTGCTCGAGCTTTTGGCCCGCAAGGTCAAGGTTCCGATTATGATCGATTCCACGGACGCCGCCGTCATCGAGGAAGCGCTCAAGCGCTGCCCGGGGCGCTCCGTGGTCAACTCCATCAACTTGGAGGACGGCGAGGAGCGCTTCGCCAAGATCGTCCCGCTTCTGCGCCGCTACGGGGCCGCGGTGGTGGTGGGCGCCATCGATGAGGACAAAGCGCAGGGCATGGCGATGACGCGGGAGAGAAAGCTCGCCGTCGCGCGCCGCAGCCACGATCTCCTGACCCGCAAATACGGCCTGAGGTCCGAGGACATCATCTTCGATCCGCTGGTCTTCCCCGCGGCGACCGGGGACAAAAACTATTGGGGTTCGGCCGTGGAGACCATCGAGGGCGTGCGGCTCATTCATCGGGAGCTGCCCCGCTGCCGCACGATTCTGGGGATTTCCAACGTGTCCTTCGGCCTGCCGCCCGCCGGCCGCGAGGTGTTAAACGCCGTCTTCCTTCATGAGTGCGTCAAGGCGGGCCTGGACTTCGCCATCGTCAACTCGGAGAAGCTCGCCCGCTTGATCGCGGTCTCGGAAGAGGAGAAGAAGCTCTGTTTGGATCTTCTGCGCTGGCATGGGCCGGGCGACCCGGCGCATGCCGCGGGCTTCGACGCCGTGGCGGCTTTTACCGAGCGCTATCGGGAGGCCAAGGCCGCGCCCAGCATCTCCGAGCGGGCCAAGCTGCCCATCGATGAGCGCTTGAAGCGCAACGTGGTGGACGGATCGCGCGAGGGGCTTCTAGACGATCTGGCTTTCCTTATTAAGGAAAGAACGGCGCTCGACATCATCAACGGCCCATTGATGGCGGGCATGGACGAGGTGGGCAGGCTTTTCGCGGCCAACGAGATGATCGTAGCCGAAGTCCTGCAGTCGGCTGAAGTGATGAAAGCCGCGGTGGCCTTTTTGGAGCCCCATATGGATGCCTCCAAGTCCGCGTCGCGCGGCAAGGTCGTTTTGGCCACGGTCAAGGGCGACGTGCACGACATCGGTAAGAACTTGGTGCACATCATTCTCAAAAACAACGGCTACGAAGTGCTGGACTTGGGCATTAAGGTGGCGCCCGAGACCATCATCGAAGCGGCGCAGAAGGCTTCACCGGACTTGATCGGCCTCTCGGGGCTTCTGGTCAAGTCCGCGCAGCAGATGACGGCGACGGCCGCGGATTTGGCGGCCGCGGGCATACGCGTGCCCATCGTGGTGGGCGGGGCCGCCCTGTCGCCGCGCTTTACCGCTTCGAAAATCGCCCTGGCTTATCCGGAGCCCGTGGTCTACGCCAAGGACGCCATGTCGGGTCTGGACATCGCCAACTCCCTGCAGGACGCCGCGCGCCGCGAGGCGTTCCTCAAAAAGAACTTGGAGATTCAGGAACATCTGCGCCGGGTCTCCGCCGCGGCGCCCGCTCCGGCGGCTGCTTCGCCGCAGGCTCCGCAGTCCTCCGCGCGGCCGGCGGAGCATGACGTCCCCGTTCCTCCGGACTTGAAGCTTCACGTTCTGGCGGAGGTCGACGCCGAAGCCGTATTTCGCTATATCAATCCCGTCATGCTCTACGGCAAGCACCTGGGCTTGAAGGGCAATCCGGAGAGGCTTTTGCGCGAGAAAAATCCCAAGGCCGTCGAGCTCTTCGCGCGCGTGCGGGAGCTTCAAGACGAGATGCTGGCTCATGGGCTCTTGAAGCCCAAGGCGGTCTACCGGTTCTTCGCCGCGCGTTCGGAGGGCGACAAGCTCATGGTCTACGACTCTCCCGCCTCGGCTCAAGCGCTTGAAACATTCGAGTTTCCACGGCAGGCTTCCGGCGAGGGGCTTTGCCTTTCCGATTTTGTCCTGCCCGCGGCGGCCGGCCGGCCGGACTACGTGGCTTTTTTCGCGCTTACCTGCGGCGACGGCGTGCGCGAACTCTCAACGGCCCTGCGCGAGAGCGGGGAATACCTGAAGTCTTACGCGCTCCAGGCCGTGGCCATCGAGGCGGCGGAGGGCTTCGCGGAGCTTTTGCACGAACGCCTGCGCGCGATGTGGGGCATCGCGGACGCGCCGTCTCTTGGCATGAAGGAAAAATTCCAGGCCAAGTACCGCGGCCTGAGGGTTTCCTTCGGCTATCCCGCCTGTCCGGACATGTCCGATCAGGCGAAGCTCTTCAAGCTCCTTGAGCCCGAGGCCCGCATCGGCCTGAAGCTGACCGAGGGCTTCATGATGGATCCGGAGGCCAGCGTTTCGGCCCTGGTCTTCCATCACCCCGGCGCGCGCTACTTTTCGGCGGGGCAGGGCGCCGCGGCCGCGGCCTAGACTTCGGCCGGGCTAGTCCTTAAGGCGGAAAATCATTTCCTGCCGGATGACCACGGCCACGGGGCCTGCGCGCGAGAGGGCCGGCAAGAATTTCATGATGGCCGCGGCTTTTTTGGCGGCCGCGTCGAAGGCCGGGCCCGCGCTTTGGACGACGTCGACCTTCCAAACCGAGCCGTCGGCGCCGATGTGGAGATTGACCAAGACCGTTCCCTCGCGTCCCGCGCGCCGCTCGCTTTCCGGATAGAGGCGCTGCAGGTTAGCCAGGACTTCGTCCCGGTTGAGCAGGCTGGGCATCCGGACCAGGTCCGCGCCGCCGTTGCCGCCGCCTTGCGGGGTGCCGTAGTTGGCGCCTTTCCCGGCGCCGCCGGTCATGGGCGATGCCCCCGTTCCGCTTTTGGCGCCGCCCGGAGTGGCCGTGGTTGGCGGCGGGGGCGGAGGCGGAACGGGCTTCGGCTTGGGCTCGGTTTTCATGGCCGGGCTGGGGGTAGGAATCGGCTTGACCGGCTTCACGGGGACGGCCGGGAGCGCCGGCCCGGGCTTGGCATGCTTGGCCGACGCCTTGGGAGCCCCCAGCTTGGCCGGCCCCGTGCCCAGGAATGAAAAATGGGTCAAATCGATTTCGACCGGAGCGGGGGGAACGCGCAGGTAGAGGAAAATCAGCAGGCCAGCCAGCCCGGCATGAATTGCGGCCGAGGCCAGCACGCAGTTGCGGAAAAGCCGGTTGTCCTCATTCACTTGCCGGCGACCTCGAGGCCGATGCGCCGCGCGCCCGCCCCGCGGACGGCGTCCAGGACGGCCATGACCTCGCCGTAGCCCAGGCTTTTGTCCGCCGCGAGCGTGATGGAGAGATTCGGATCGCCTTGCAGCGCCGCGCCGAGGGCCGCCTTGAGCGCGGCCGCGTTGACGGGGCGGCCGGAGAGCAGGAGGCGCTTGCGCGCGTCGTAGACGATGGTCAGAGATTGGGCTGTTTCGGGCCGGGAATGGGCGGCCTTGGGTACGTTGATTTTAACCATCCGGTTGTGGATGAGGGGCGCCGTGGTCATGAAGATGATAAGAAGCACGAGCAAGATGTCGACGAGGGGCGTGACGTTGATGCTGGTGATGGGGCCATCGGGCCGCCCGGCGTGCATGGCGCTGCGCTAAGCCGCGCGCCGGGCCGCCGGAGCGCGGCGCAGCCGGGCCAGCAGCAGGCGTCCCAGGGATTCCGTTCCGGAGAGAAGATCGGAGGCCTTTTTTTGAAAATAATTGTAGGCCACGACCGAGGGGATGGCGACGAAGAGTCCGACCGCGGTCGCCACCAGGGCGGTCGAGAGGCCCGCCATGACGGCGTCCGGCCCCGCGGCGTTGGCCGCGAGATCGTGGAAAGCCTTGATGACTCCCAGCACGGTGCCGAAGAGCCCGATGAAGGGCGCATTGTTCCCCAGGGTCCCCAATACCAGCAGGCGTTTTTCCAGGAACTTTTTTTCCTTTAAGCTGGCCGAGATGAGAATGTCCTCGAAGACCTCGGGATTGTCGCTGGCATCGTCTAAGGCGGCTCCCAGAATGCGGCCAGCCGCGCCGCCGACTTTCAGGGCGGAGCGCACGCCCTCCGCATCCTTGCGCCGGGCCAGGACTTCGGACTGCAGCGCGGCGAAGAGCTTTTCTTCGCGCGAGAGCACCTTCCAGCGCTCGAGAATGACGGCAAGCGCCGCCACGGAGCAGAGAATGAGGCCGTAAATGACCCAGTTTCCGCCGGCCACGGCCAGGGCGCTGATAAGGGATGGGTTCATAAAAGGTCCTTAGTTGTTGCGATATTTATTCAGGCGCAGGAGCGCGGCGCAGAGCTCGGCCTGGGCGATGGGGTTGGTTTCGGTCGGCAGCTGCGCTAGGAGCATGGTGTATTCGTAGTTGCCGCCTAACTTGCCCATGTAGTGGTACGCGATGGCGCGGACGATCCAGCTGGGATTCTGGTAGAGATTGAGCAGGATGCTCTGGCCAGTGATGTTCCCCATGCCCCAGATGGTGCCCGCGGCGTAGGCTTGGGCGATGAGCGAGGAGTCGGTCTGAGCGTCGTTGCTCAAAGCCGCCTCGGCTTGGCTTCCGCCCAGGACGGCGAGGGACTCCAGCCCCGCGAAGCGCACGGTGATGTTCTGGTTCTGCAGGGCGCTCATGAAAATCCCGATGAATTGGGGGTCCTTGGTGTAGGCCAGCGAGATCATGGCCGAAGCCTGGATCTGATCGTTGATGCTTTTTTGCGCGGCCTGCACCAGCGCCTGCTGGACCTGCAGGTCCTTGGCGCCCGCCAGACCCTGGGTGAGCAGGAATCCCAGTTGGCTGTAGCGCGTCTGAAGGTTATAGCCGTCCAGGGTCGTGAGCTTGGTCAGGGCGGCGAGATTGGGATCGAGC
>JAGWJU010000230.1 GCA_028865585.1 Elusimicrobiota bacterium
GCGCGCCGCAGACGAAAACGGTCTCCACCAGCGCCCTCCAGCTCGTCGCGCGGCGGCTCCCCGCGGCAGGGCAGCCGCGGAACTTCTCCGGGGCGGTCGGGCAATTTTCCATCTCGGACTCCCTGGACAAAAGCCGCACGGAGGTGGGGGGCGCGCTCAACCTCACCGTCACCGTCAAGGGGCAGGGAAACTTACGGACTGTCGGCGATCTGACGATGCCGCCATTGGCGAATTTCAGAACGTATGAGACGGTCAACTCCCTCAATCTTGACAAGAAAAACGACGTCGTAGAGGGATCCAAGGTCTACAAGACCGTCATCATCCCGCGAGTCTCGGGGACGCTCTCCATTCTGCCCATTTCGTTCTCTTATTTCGACCCTGTGCGCGGCGCTTATGAAACCGCCCGCACAAAGCCCTTGTCGGTCAGCGTAAAACCCGGGCCCGCCAACCAATCGGTCGGACCGGGATTTGCGGGAGCAACGGCCGCTCCTGGGCTCACCGAAATATCCCAAGACATCCGCTACCTGAATACGAACCCCGTCGAGTCGCCCGCCGCAAGCCTCCTGCGCAAGCTTGGGCGCGGCGGACCGCAAAACGCAATCCCCTTTATTTTCTTCGCCGCATGCTTGCTTTGGCGCGGCGCGGAGCGCCGCCGACTTTCCGATCCCAAGCGCCTGCGCGCGCGCCAGGCTTACAAGAACGCCCTGGTGCTCATCGCCCGAGCGCGGTCCGCCCATGATCCCAAGGAATCGGCGGACTTGCTGAGCGAGGCCCTGTGCGACTATCTGGCGGACAAGATCGGCGAACCGCCCGCCGGATTGACCTTGCGCCGGGCGCAGGAACTTCTGCGCCGCCGCTATCCAAAACTCAGCGATGGGGTCTTGTCCCGCATTAGAAACGCCTGGGAAGAGTTCGATCTGAGGCGATTCGCTCCCGCGGCGCACGCGGGAATGGCAAAAACGGCCGCCGCGGACTTGCCCGAGTTGCTCAAGGCCTTGGAAAAGGAGCTCGACGCGTGAAGCTCTACGCAAAAATCTGCGCCGTGCTCTTTACCTGCGCGGCGGCGGCCGCGTGGCTGCCCGCGCGCGCCGCGGCGTTCGCGCCGCCGCCGGAGTTCGCGCAGGCGCAGAAAAAATACGACGCAGGAGATTACGCCGCGGCGGCATCGGCCTACTCCCTGCTTTCCGCTCAATATCCTCACAACCCCGCTTACCTCTACAATCTCGGCGACTCTCTGTTCAAAGAAGGAAAGCTCGGGCCCGCCATCGCCGCGTACCAAAAGGCTTTTGATCTCGATCCGCGCAATTCCAACATCCGCTATAACCTTAATTTCGCGCTCAAGAGAGCCGGCGAAACCCTGGTCCCGCCCGGAGTGCCTCCGATTCTTTTCGACGTCTTCTATTGGTTCAGCCTGCCGGAACTTTCCGGCCTGCAGTGGACGCTGTGCTGGCTGGCGCTCTTCCTCTGCGGACTGTGGGTGCTGATGCCCAAAGCCCGCGGCAAGCTCGCGCCTTGGGCCGGCGCCGCCCTGGCGCTTTGGATGTTCTGGGGAGGCTGGTTTTTAGTGCGGAAAAGTTTGGAGCCCGAGCGCCTCGGGATCATCGTAAGCCCCTCGGCTGAAATCCGCAGCGGACCCGGGAGCGGATTCAACGTGATTTTCACGGCTCCCGAAGGCCGGCGGGTGGAGATCCTGGCGCCGCAGGGAGACTGGCTTGAAATCGGCGTGCTGAAGGAAGGCGTCCAGGGATGGATCAAGTCCGATGCGGTGGAAGGCGTGTGAAGGCGGAAAAATCTCCGGTCACGAGAGGTCATGCTCCGATGGCGAAACAGGAAACGCGCGTTGAGAAGGATTCCCTGGGAGAAAAAAAGGTGCCGGCCCAGGCGTACTACGGCATCCAGACTCTCCGGGCCTCGGAAAACTTTCCCGTCTCCGGCCTGAGGGCCCACCCGTCCCTCATCCGCGCCTACGCCTCCATCAAGAAGGCCTGCGCCATGGCCAACGGCGAATTAGGGGCGCTGGCCAAGGAGAAAGCCGAGGCCGTCGTGAAGGCCTGCAACGAAGTGTTGGACGGCCGGTGGGACGCGGAATTCATCGTCGACGTCTACCAAGCAGGCGCGGGAACCTCCTTCAACATGAACACCAACGAGGTGGTCGCCAACCGCGCCGCGGAAATCCTGGGAGGCGCGAAAGGCGAGTACAAGCTCGTCCACCCCAACGATCACGTCAACATGGCCCAGTCGACCAACGACACCTTCCCGACCGCGACTTACGTCGCCGTGCTCATGGAGACCCGCAAGCTCCTGCCGGTCTTGGATTCGCTGGCCCAAAGCTTCGGGCAAAAAGCCGAGGAGTTTGCCTCCGTCATCAAATCGGCGCGCACGCACCTGCAGGACGCCGTGCCCATCACCCTGGGCCAGGAGTTCGCGGCCTACGCCCAAGCGATAGCGGCCTGCCGCGAGGAGATCGCGCGCCGCTCGGAGCTCCTGCACCACGTGGCGCTGGGGGGAAACGCCGCGGGCACCGGCATCAACAGCGCGCCCGGCTTCCGGGAAAAAGCGGTCAAGCACCTGGGTCAAATCACGAATCTTCCGCTTAAAGTCGCTCGCGATCCGCGCATGGCCCTGCAGAGCCACCAGCCGCTGGCTGCCGTTTCCAGCGCCCTAAAGGAACTGGCCTTGGAGCTCATCCGCATCTCCAACGACCTGCGCCTCATGTGCTCGGGCCCCATCACGGGGTTCGCGGAAATCACTTTGCCGGCGGTGCAGCCGGGGTCCTCCATCATGCCGGGCAAAATCAATCCCTCCATGATCGAGTGCCTCAACATGATCGCCTTTCAGATCGTCGGCCGGGATCTGGCCGTGGGGCTCTGCGCCCAAGCGGGCCAGATGGACTTAAACGTCATGACGCCCTTAGTCGCCTACGATCTGCTCGATTCCATCCG
>JAGWJU010000231.1 GCA_028865585.1 Elusimicrobiota bacterium
GGAGCTCTCCACCTACGCGCCCAGGCTCATGCGCATCCAAATCCCGCAGGACAAGATCGGCGCCCTCATCGGCCCCGGCGGCAAGAACATCCGCCGCTTGACCGAGACCTACGGCGTTGAGGTGGAGGTCGAGGAGGACGGCTCGGTGTTCATCGCCGGGACCGACGCGGAGGCCTGCGAGCAGGCCAAGGCCGAGGTCGAGGCGTTGAGCCAGGAAGCCGAGGTCGGCAAGATCTACAAAGGGCGCGTGGTCTCCATCAAGGAGTTCGGCGCGTTCGTGGAGATTTTCCCCGGCCGCGAGGGCCTTCTGCACATCTCCCAAATCGACAAGACGCGCGTGGCGCGGGTCGAAGACGTCCTTAAAGAGGGCGATCAGGTCGAGGTCAAGGTCCTGGAAGTCGACGAGGGCGGCAAAATCCGCCTCTCGCGCAAGGCCGTCCTTTATCCCGGTTCGGAGGCGGCCGACGCGGGCCGTCCCCCGCGCCGCGTGGCCAACGGCGACGGCGGACACCGCCATCGCCGCTAGGACTCCGCGCGACTAATGCCTAAAAAGAACGGGAGCATTTTGGGCGAGCTCAAGTCCGTCTACGAGTTCATGCTCCAGAATAATCTGGAGAGCTTGGAGCTGAGCGAGCCCGGCCGCCGCGTGCGCATGGCGCGCCGCAAGGCCCCGGCTCCGATGCCTATTCCCGTGCCCGTGGCGGCGGCTGGGGCCTATGCGGCCCCGGCCGCTTCCGCCGCGGCGCCGGCGGTCGCTCCGGCTGTTTCGGGAACTCCGGCCGTGCCTCCCGGCGGCGTCATGGTCAAGGCCGGCATGATGGGCATCTTCTACCGGGCGCCCTCGCCGTCAAGCCCGCCTTATATAAAGGAAGGCGAAAAAGTCTCCGCCGGCCAAATTATCGGCATGATTGAAGCCATGAAGGTCTTCAACGAGATTAAGGCCGAGTTCGACTGCACGGTCGTCAAGGCCTTGCTGGAGAACGGAAAGCCGGTCAAGCTGGGGCAGGATATCTTTCTCGTTCGCCGGGACTAACGCGGGGCCTTATGTGGAGAGCCTCCCGCCGGCTGCAGGCTAAGGCCCAAAAGAAAAGCCGCAAGAAGGGCGCTTTTTCCTCGGCCGCGCGCTGGCTTTTGGGCCTGTGCGCGTCGCTTTACTTCGCCTCCTTGGTCTACGCTCCCGCGCTCTCGGGCTCCTTCGGCCGCGCCGCGCACCAAGCCCTGATTCGCCTCTTGGGCCTGCCCGCCTACTTTATCCCGGCGTTCCTGGCGGCCGTCTTGTTCCAGTATTTCCACAAAGACGCCAGCCGCATGCGCCTCTCGGCGCTGGGCTCCTTAATCGCCCTGGCCGACCTCTGCGTCGGCTTCTCGCTCTTCGGGCGCTGGCTTTTCGCCGACGCGGCCGCGGGCGGCGGCGCCTTCGGGCGCGCCGTGGAGCAGGCTCTTTACGGCTCCATCGGCGGCTTGGGCACCTTGGCCGTCGTCCTGGCGCTTCTGCTTTTGTCCCTCCATCTCGCCTTGGGCATTCATTGGACCAGGCTCATCGCCGAGGGCTTGAAAACCCTGGCCGCGGACTACCGCAATTGGCAAAAGGCCCGCAAGGAGTTGGCGCAGGAGCTTAAACGCGCGCGCTTGGAACGGGAGAAGGCGGCCGCGTCCGCCGCCGCCCTGGCCAAGGCCGCCGCGCCCGCGCCGGCCGAGCCCTCCGCGCGCGAGACCGCCAAGCCCGCCATGGTGATCCGCGAGGAAAAAACGAAGACTCCGCGCGCGCAGGCTCCGGCCAAGGCGCCGCCTCCTCCCGCGCCCGGATCGCCTTACGCTAATTATCAGGAACCGCCCCTCGATTTGCTTCAGCCTCCTCCGCCGTCTTCCGAGCGCGGCAAGCCCTCGCAGGCCGAGCTTGCTTTGGCCGCGCAGGAATTGGAAAAAACCTTGAAGAGCTTCGGCGTGGAGGCGAGCGTGAGCGGCTGCTCGCCCGGTCCGGTCATCACGCGCTATGAGTTGAGCCCCGCGCCGGGCGTCAAGGTGAGCTCCATCGTCACCTTGGAAAACGACATCGCCTTGTCCATGAAGGCGCGCGGCATCCGCATCATCGCGCCCATCCCCGGCAAGGCCGCGGTGGGCGTGGAAATCCCCAACCACAAGCCCGCCATGGTCGTGCTGCGCGACGTTCTGGGCACGCCGGTCCTGCCGCAGCAGGCGCCGCCCTTGTCCTTCGCGCTGGGCCTTTCCGCCGACGGCGCGCCCACGGCGGTCGATTTGCAGAAGATGCCCCACTTGTTGGTGGCCGGAGCCACCAATAGCGGCAAGTCCGTGGCGCTGCACGCCATGGTCATGTCCATCCTGATGCGCCGGCGCCCGGACGAGGTCAAGTTCCTGATGATCGACCCCAAGCGCCTGGAGCTGACCTTCTACGACGGCATCCCCCATCTCTTCGACCCGACCTCGCCTTGCGAGGAGGCCGGCGTCATCACCAGCCCCAAGGCCGCGGCCAAGTCGCTGGGCGCTTTGGTCAAGCTCATGGAGAAGCGCTACGAGAAGTTCCAGCAGATGGGCGTGCGCCACATCGACGCCTATAATGAAGAGGCCGACAAGAACGAGATGGAGCGCGAGTTCTTCGTCGTGGTCATCATCGACGAGCTGGCCGACTTGATGCTGGTCTCCCAGGAGCGCGTCGAGGACGCCATCCAGCGCCTGACGCAGATGGCGCGCGCCGTGGGCATCCACCTGGTGCTGGCGACCCAGCGCCCGTCCGTGGACGTCATCACGGGCGTCATCAAGGCCAATTTGCCCGCGCGCATGGCCCTGCAGGTCATTTCTCGCGTGGACTCGAAGGTCATCCTGGACGGCGTGGGCGCGGAGTCTTTGCAGGGCCGGGGCGACATGCTCTACTTGGCCGCCGGCGCGCAGAGGCCCGAGCGCTGCCAGGGCGCCTACGTGAGCG
>JAGWJU010000232.1 GCA_028865585.1 Elusimicrobiota bacterium
GCGCGATCCGGTCCTGAAAGAGAGCGTCCCGCCCGAGCAACGAGGACCTGTGCGGCCGCGACGGCGGCGCAGATCCTGTCCAAAGACCGCGCCACGCGCGGGGGAAGCTTTCCGCCCAAATCCTGGAGAACCGCAGCTTCGGGTGTGCCGGATGCCGCGCGGACCGGGGCCGGCGCGGATGGAACGCCCAGAATCCGCCGTGCCGTATTCAAGGCCGCGGAGATCCCCGAAGCCCCGTCGAGGCCGGCGAGCCACGCGTCCGAACGGCCCGGAATTTCCAACGGATCGGAAAGCAGCGCTTCGACGGCCGGAACGGCCAGGGGCGACGGCCACCGCGACGGGACTTCGTTCCAATCGGCTCGGGAAACGCCCAAAGCCGCGAGTCCTCGCCTCAACGCCCCGGCGGGCCATCCGGGGCTTTTTCCGGTGGGAGCCGCGCTGGCCGCGGCGGCAAGAATCGTCAGAGCGGCAGCCGCCAGCGCAGCGGATCTCATTCCGGAACGACGGGGCTCGCCAGGCGCAGGGGGACTTGGCACGAATCGGAGAAAAACGGAAGCAGGGACTTGATCTTCGGCAGATACTGCTCCGCCGCGCGTTCGCCCTCTTCGATGAGCGCCTTGGCTTTATCCAACTGGGTCCATGAAAAGCCGGCCAATTCCGGGCGTATGACGACGTCCGCCAGGCCCAAGCGGGCCTGTGCCACCCAGGTCTCCATGGTGAAGAACATCTGAGAGAAGGTCCGGAACATGGAGGGCGCCTTGAGCGCGCCCGGCAGGGGCAGGCTCTCCAGGATGGCGGCGCCGGCCGCCGCGACGCCTTCTTCCTTCTGGGCGAAGACCCGACCCGCGGAGCCGTTAATCGGGCCGATGACCTCCGAGGCGATGAAGATGTCCGCTCCCAAAGACGGCAGCACGCTCACCGGAACGGGATTGACCAGTCCGCCGTCGACCAGATAGCGCCCGGAAAGACGGTACGGGGAAAAAATCATGGGAATGCCGCAACTAGCCCGAATGGATTCGGCTACCCGGCCTTCCCGAAGGACGATCTCTTCGCCGTTTTCGATGTCGGTGGCGACGCAGGCGAAAGGCGTCGGGATGTCACGGAACTCCTTGGAGCCGAAGTAGGATCGCAACAGGCGCAAAAGGGTTTCGCCGGCGAAGAAGCCCGAGCGAGGGACGGTCAAGTCCCACAAAAGATTCTCGTAAACCCATCCGCGATCAATGGAGCAGGCGATCTGCTCCATCTCCTCCGGCTCCATCCCTAACGCGAACATGCCGCCCAGAAACGAGCCCATTGAGGAACCGGAAACCGCGTCGACGGGAATTCCGTGCCTCTTGAACACCTTGAGGACTCCGATATGAGCGAAGCCAAACGCCGCCCCGGAGCCCAGCGCCAATCCGACCTTCAATCCCGAAAGTCCACGAGCTAGACGGCTGATGGCGTTCTTGGCCGGCGGGCAGCAATCCAAGGCGGCATAAGGGGACTTCGTCCTCGCATATTCCGCGGCAATGGCTTGCGGCCAGGGAAGAGCCTGCGGAGGCGTTTCCGCTGCGGCGGCCGCGTCCTCCGGCTCCATGTCCCCCAGCCAAATCCGGGCAATCCTCTTGGAGCCCGCGGCGGGAATCATCTGCCCTTCCATCCGGCGGTATTGGGGCTTGCAGGAGGAGGACCCCGCCAAAAACACGGCGTCCGCCTCGGACAAGACGGCCTTTTGCGCGGCGCTCGCTCCGACGCCGGAGCAGACCAGCACGTAGTCGTGCGACTCGCGCAGGATGTTGAGGAAAAGATAAATCGCCTGCTCCCGAAACTCGTCAAAAACGGCCGCGGGAAGATTGAGAATCTTAAGCCCCGAGGCGTGCTGCTGGATCATGGTCTTGATGAGCCCGGGATCGCGGAAATTAGCCTCCAGAAGCATGCTGCGGCTGACCATGAGGGGCGCGAGCCCCAAGGCCTTGGCGATGCCTCCCGCGCCAGCGGACATGTCGACCAAGATGACGCTGCGGCGGCTTTGCTCCAGAAGTTCCAGCGCCAGGTGCAGGCAAAAAAGCAGGCGTTCGTCGTCCCGTAAAGCGGCGCTCAGGGACACCAGCTGGCTGTGCGTCCGGCCGGCCTCGCCCCCCGCGCCGCCGGCCGGCACCAGGCGGCGCGCCAAAACCCGGGAGATATGCAGCAAAACCGACGGCCGATCGCGCAGCATCTGCTCGAAGTCCTTGCGCATCATCTTCAGAAACTCGCACGTCGTCAGAAGCTTGACCGTCATCGAGCGGGGCTCTCCGGTCAGGAGTCCTCCCTCGCCGATGATTTCTCCCCGCCCCAACACCGCGACCATGCTCTCCGACTCGCCAAAAGCGTGGAGGATTCCCACTTGGCCCGAGGTGATGATGTAAAAAGCGTCCGGGTCGTCGCCGGGCTTGAAGAGAACGGACCCCTTGGACAGGGACACGGGCTGCAGGCAGGCCGCGATGGAGGCGATGTCCTCCGAAGGGAGCCCGGAGAAAAACGGGATGCGCTTTAAAAAAGGCTCCTGAAGGGAAATTTCCTCCGGCGTCATTTTGATATAATATGCGCCGGGCCCCAAAAAGCGCAGGCTAAAAGCCCAATCACCGTTTTGGAATCCTTGATCTTTCCTTCTCGCACGAGCCGCAGCGCCCGGCGGAAAGAGACGATTTCAACCGAGAGGAACTCGTCGTCGTCGCACGCGGGTTTCCCGGATGAGAGCCCGCGGGCCGCGAAAATATGAATCACCTCGTTGGCGAAAGCCGGAGTCGGGTAAAAAGCGATCAGTTTTTGAATGGTCCGCGCCCGGTAGCCCGTCTCCTCGGCAAGCTCGCGGCGGACGCAGGACAAAGGGCGCTCCCCGCGATCCAGTTTGCCGGCCGGAATCTCCAAGGTCGTCTCGCCGACCGGGTAGCGGTATTGGCGCA
>JAGWJU010000015.1 GCA_028865585.1 Elusimicrobiota bacterium
AGCGCGACGACCTTCGGGAATGCGCTGATAAAGGAAACCTCCACCGCGGACCAAATCGGCGCTTCCGGCGCGGCTTTGGGCTCGAAGTGGACGTCGCCGCGCTTGAATTGAGAGGGGTCCGCGAAGGCCGCGCGCGAAACGCGCATTACGCCGGCGGCTCCCGAAGGTTCGGCGTTGGAGTGGTAGAGCAAGGCCTCGTCCCCCGGCCGCATCGCGCGCATGAAGTTCCGCGCCTCGTAATTGCGCACCCCGTCCCAGATGGTTTTCTTGTCGCGCTTTAAATCGGCGATGGAGTAGACCGCGGCCTCGGACTTCATGAGCCAGTATTTCATCGCGCGGATCCGCCTTTTTTCGGCGCGGCATAATCGTAACTCTTGGCCGTCGGCGCGTAGGGATACCACCAGGGCTTGGCCTGCTGCTCGAAGTCCCAGTGCACGTGCTTGGCCTGCTGGAACTCACGCAGGCCCTCCTCGCCCAGTTCCCGCCCGCCGCCCGTGGCCTTGAAGCCGCCGAAGGGCCCGGCGTCGTTGTCGGTCAGCGGGTCATTCACCCAAATGGTGCCGGCTTGGACCTCCTCGAAGAAGCGCTTGATCTTGCGGGCGTCATGGGTGTAGAGGTTGGCGCCGAGGCCGTAAGGCGAATCGTTGACCAAAGTGAGGGCCTCATCAAAGCTCTTGTAGGGCATCACCGGGCAGACGGGCCCGAATGTTTCTTCCCGCATGGCGGCCATGGAGTGATCCACGCCGGAAAGCACGGTCGGCTCGTAGTAGAAGCCGCGCTTAAGAGCCGCCGGCCGCCGGCCGCCGCACAGGGCCTTGGCGCCGCGCTTAAGGGCCTCGGCCACGTGCGCTTCCGTCTTGCGGCGGTAGCCCTCGCCGATCATGGGGCCCACGTCTGTTTTGGGATCCAGGCCGTCGCCCACGACGAGCTTGCGCGAGAACGCGGCCAAGCGTTCCAGAAACTTATCGTGCACGCTTTTGTGGACATAGACCCGCTCGGTGGACGTGCAGACTTGGCCCGCGTTCAAGAAGGCCGCCCAGGCGACGGCCTTGGCCGCGACGTCCAAATCCGAGTCCTCGCACACCACGAAAGCGTCCTTCCCTCCCAGTTCCAGATGGGTCTTCTTGACCGATTCGGAACAAATTTTGGCGATGCGCCGCCCGGTTTCCAGGGAGCCCGTGAAGGCGATGAGGGAAACGCCGGGGTGGCGCACCAAAGCCTCGCCCGCGGTCTCGCCGCGCCCGGTCACGATTTCGACAGCGCTCTTGGGCAGGCAGTCGAAAACGGAGCGGAACTCCAGGGTCGAGAGCGGCGTCTGCTCGGCGGGCTTCAAAACGACGGTGTTTCCGGCGGCCAGTGCCGGAGCCAGCTTCCAAGCCATGAGCAAAATGGGGTAGTTCCAGGGCACGATGGCGCCAACTACGCCGTAGGGCTCGTGCACGACGAAGTTAAACTGGCTCGTCTCGATGGAGGGGATGACGCGGCCGCGCTCCGCGCGGATAAGCCCCGCGTAGTACTCGAAGCACGACGCGGACCAGCCCATCTCATCCACGTTCTCGCGCAGGGGCTTGCCGCCCTCCAAAGTCAAAAGCCGCGCCAAACTTTGAGATCTCTCTTTAATGCGGCGCGCGATCTCCTCAAGGGCCTTGGCTCTATCGTGGGCGGGAGTCTTGCGCCAAGAGACCAAGGCTTTTTGCGCGCGCGCGACGGCCCGGCCGACATCCTCAGCGCCCTGCTCCGGGGCTTCGCCGACCGTTTCCTCGGTCGCGGGGTTGATGACCGGGATGGAAAGAGCGGACTTCTTTTTTGCGGTCAGAGCGCCTTGGGCCATGAGCGGGACCTCCCTCGCGCCGCCGTGGGCGCGGAAAAACCGGCGCGAAATTATATCAACTTTCCGCGACGGTGAAGCCTTCCTTGTATATTGTAAAATCGTCCTGTCGCCCGCGTAGCTCAGCGGTAGAGCAACCGCCTTGTAAGCGGTAGGTCGGGAGTTCAATCCTCCCCGCGGGCTTTCATTGCGAATGCGATGCGCTGCGTTATTTTTGATTTCGGCGGAACCTTGGACTGCGACGGCCGGACGTGGCTTGAGCGGTTCCACCCTCTTTATGCGGAGGCCGGCGTCAAGACGGACTTCGAGGCGTTCCGCCGCGCTTTCTACCGGGCCGACGACGCCTTGGCCGCCCGGCATGACTTGAGCGGGGCTTCGTTGGAGGAAACGTTGCTTTTTCAAGTCGGCGACGTGCTGGAGATTCTCTCGCCGCAGAGCGCGCCCAAGGCGCCGCAGATCGCGGGCGCGTTTTTGGCGCAAAGCCGGCGCTGCTTTTCCCGCAACCGCGGGATTTTGGAGCGCCTGCGCGGGCGCTACGCTCTGGGCGTGGTCTCGAATTTCTACGGCAACCTGGAAAGCGTGCTGCGCAGCGAGGGGCTCCTGGAGTTTTTCTCGGTCCTGGCCGATTCCTCATCCGTGGGCGCGCAAAAGCCGGCGCCGGAAATCTTCCGGCATGCTCTTCGGGCTTTGGGCGCTCCGGCCTCGGAGTGCCTGATGGTGGGAGACTCCTTGCCGCGCGACATGCGCGGGGCCGAAGCCGCGGGCATGCCCCATGCCTGGCTCGAGGGCGCCGACGCCCCGGCCTGCTGTCCGCGGGGGAAAAAACTCTCCGCTCTGACCGACCTGGAGGCCTTGCTGGCATGAGCCTCCGGTGCGCGGGAATTTTCGCGGCGGGCGAGGGTTCACGGCTCGACCGTTCGGTGGAAAAGACGATTAAGCCCATGGTCATGGTCGGAGGCAAGCCCTTGTGCCATTGGGTGGCCGAAAACTTGGCTCTGGCCGGCGTCTCGCGAATAACGTTTCTGTCCAACAGCCGCGGCGTTTTAGCCCAGGAAAGCTTGGCGCGGGCTTTCCCGCGCGTCGCATGGACCTTTTTGACCCGCGACACCGCTTCTTCTTGGGAGAGCTTCCGCCTGGTCGCTCAAGCGCTGGCCGCCGCGGATGATTCCTTCGCCTTGAGCACGGTCGACGCCTTGGTTCCTCCGTCCGAAGTGCGTAAATTCCTCGTGCGGGCGGCCCAGGACGGCGCGGCCGCAAGCCTCGCCTTGACCGGTTTCGTGGATGACGAAAAGCCGCTGTGGGCCGATGTCGACGTCCGCGGTTTCGTGACGGCGCTGGGCGAGAGGGCGCGTCAGCGCCGCTACGCCACGGCCGGCCTCTACCACAAGTCCGCGGATTTGGCCGCGCGGCTTCCGGGCGCCGCGCGCTACTCCTCGCTGCGCGCTTTTTGGAGCCAAGCCGTCGCGGACGGCGTTTCCATCGCCGGCATCCCGCTGGCCAAAACCTTGGACGTGGACCGCCCCGAGGACTTAGCCCAGGCCCAGGAATTCGTGCGCGGGTTCTCCGGCCGCGGCGCGGGAGCGGGCTCATGAAGTGCCTGGGCATCCTGCGCGAAACGCAGAACTCGCCCGGCCGCGTCTCGGACGACGAGGCGATTTTGCGCGCGGTGCTGGACGCCCTGCGCGCGCACGGGGTTGAAACGGAGATAATTCGCCCCGACGCCGCAATAGACGAGGAGTCCATGGGCCAATGGGACCTGGTTTTGCCCATGTGCGAGACTTATCCGCGCTTGAAGCGCCTGCTGGAACTCTCCCGCATCCTGCCCGCCGTGTTCCTGAACCACCCTAAAGCCGCGCTGGGCTGCTACCGGGAGAGTCTCATTAGGACGCTGGCGGGGACTCCGGGCGTCGTTGTGCCGCGCAGCGAAATTCGCGCTGTCCCGGAGGACGGGGCCTTGGCGCCGCCGGACTTCGCGCCCAAGGGCGGGTTCTGGATGAAGCGCGGCGACGTGCACAATACCTGCGAGCACGACGTGGCTTACGCCGCGAGCGCGCGGGCCGCGGCGGCCGTCGGCCGAGATTTTAGACGCCGCGAGATCACGCGCGTCGTCCTGCAGGAGCACGTCGAGGGCGACTTGATTAAGTTTTACGGCGTGGGCCCGGGCCAGTGGTTTACCTGGTTCCATCACGATCCGGCCATGGCGCGGAAACTGGCGTTTCAACCGGAGGACTTGGCCGCGACGGCCGAGTCCGGCGCGCGGGCCGTGGGACTCGAGGTTTTCGGCGGCGACGCCATCGTCTCGCCGGGCGGCCGGATTTTCCTTATCGATTTGAACTCCTGGCCCAGCTTCGCGCGCGTGCGCGCCGAGGCCGCCGTGCAGATTTCTCGGCTTGCCTTGGCAAGGCTGCGCGCAAAAAAGACGGACGAGGAATTAGGAGGGTGCGATGGACGCGACGAAAGAGCCGGCTGAAGCCGGGCGCGGATCCCGCGCCGTGTTCGAGGAGGAGGAGCGCTACTTGGCGCCGGGCGTGCAGTCCATCGCGACGCTTTCGGGCTTGGTCCTGGACAGGGGCCGCGGCAGCCTGCTCTACGACGCGGACGGCAAGGAGTACCTCGATTTCGTGGCGGGAGTCTGCGTGGCTTCGGTCGGGCACGCGCACCCGGAGTACGTGCGCGTGGTCTCGGAGCAGCTTTCGCGCGTCAGCGTGGGCAGCTTCACCACCAAACACCGCCTGTCTTTCGCCAAGGGGCTCGCCGAAGTCGCGCCCAAGGGCCTTGGCCGCGTGCAGCTCTACTCCTCGGGCGCCGAGGCGGTTGAAGCCGCGCTGCGTTTGGCCAAGAGCGTGACCAGGAAATACGAGGTCGTCTCGTTCTGGGGCGGCTTTCACGGCAAGACCGGCGGCGTCCTGGGGCTTTTGGGAGACAGCTTCAAACATGAGCTTGGGCCGCTCTCTCCGGGGCTCTACCAATCGCCCTTCCCCGATTCGCGGCGCTGTCCGCTGGGAGCCAAGGACCCGCACGACTGCGCCGGCCACTGCCTGGACTTCTTGCGCGAGATGCTTCGCCGCGAGACCGCCGGAGCCTTGAGCGCGATTATCCTCGAGCCCGTGCAGGGCACCAACGGCAACCTGATCCCCCCCGAGGGCTTTTTGGCGGGCGTCAAACAGATCGCGCGCGAGCAAGACGCGCTCTTTATCGCCGATGAAATGATCACGGGCTTCGGCCGTACCGGGCGGTGGTTCGGCTGCGAACACGAGGGCGTTGTCCCGGACGTCATGACCATCGGCAAGGGCATGGCGGGGGGCTTCCCCGTCTCGGGGGTCGTGACCACCGACGACATCGCCCAGGCCAAGCCGTTTTCCAACCCCTCGGGCTCCTCGTCGAGCTACGGAGGCAATCCTCTGGCCTCGGCCGCGGCCGACGCGGCGCTCTCCATCATCCGGTCTGAAAAATTAGTCGAAAACTCGCGGTTGGTGGGCGAAGTCCTTCTCAAGCAGCTGCAGGCGATGAAGACGCGCTTGCCCATGGTCGGCGCGGTGCGCGGCCGCGGGCTCATGATCGGCGTTGATCTGATTCGCCCGGCGACCGGCGAGCCCCTGGACAAGGAGACCTGCCGCGAGGTGTTCTCGGAGTGCCTGCGCCGGGGTCTTTTGACCATGGCCTACACCTCCTCCGTGCGCATCAACCCGCCGCTGGTCATCTCCAAAGGGCAGGCGCTTTCAGGCGCGCAGACTTTCGAAGATGCCTTGGCCACGGTGGCCAAGCGCCGCGGGCTCTAGCCGGGCTATGGGCAATGGCCGCCGCGCCGCGATCGCGGGCTTCGGCCGCGTGGCCGAGTTGGCCCACGCGCCCGCCTTGCGCGAAAAAGGCGTGCAAGTCGCCGCGGTGGCTGAGGCGGAGCCCGAGCGCCGCGCGGCCGCGGCCCGGGCGTTTCCCGATGCCGCGCTCTATGCGGACTTGGACGCTCTTTTGGCGGCGGAGAAGGGCCTTGATTTCGTCGACATCGCGACGCCGCCTTTTTTGCACGCGAGCCAGGCGCTTTCCGTCTTAAAGTCCGGTTGCTCCGTCCTGTGCGAAAAGCCCCTGGCGCTCTCCGAGGGAGATTTGGACGCCGTAGCCGCGGAGGCCGCGCGCGCCGAACGGGTTTTGTGGTGCGTCCATAATTGGGCGCACGCGCCGCAGTGGCGCAAGATTCACGAACTGGCGGCTTCGGACGGCTTGGGACGCCTCGCCGAGATGGACGTCCACGTCCTGCGCTCGGCTCCGGCCGCGGCCGCGGGGCCGGAAAATTGGCGGCGCGATCCGGCTAAATCGGGCGGTGGCATCCTCATCGATCACGGCTGGCACAATCTTTATTTGATCTATCGGACGCTGACGCCGCGGGAGCGTGATTTGAAGCCGCGTCTGCGCGTCGAGAGGGTTGCCGGCGCACCCGGCGCGGAAGATGAGATGGCGCTGTCCTTGGACTTCGGCCGGACCCGCGCGCATTTGCTTTTGAGCTGGCGCGCCGCGGAGCGCGCCAATCGGGCGACGCTTAAATTCGAGCGCGGCGCCTTGGATTTGGAGGACGACCTCCTGCGGGTGTCGGGCGCGCGGCGTGAAGAGTTCCGCTTCCCGGAAAAGCTTTCGCAGTCTTCGGCCCACCCCGCGTGGTTCTCCGCTTTGCTGGGCGATTTTTTGGCGGCGCTGGACGAGCCCGGATCCGGAGCAGCGCGGGAAAATCTTGCGGAGGCCGGCTTCTGCGTCCGAACCATCGCGGCGGCCTACGCCTTGCGCCGGGAGGCGCTCGCGCGGTGAGCACCGGGCGCACGGCCATCCTTGCGGCGCGGCCGGGCGCGGCCGATGTCCGCGCCGGAGGGCTCTCGGTTTTGGAGCGCCAGATTTGGACTTTGGCGCGGGCGGGATTTTCCCGAATCGAAGTTTCCAGCGAGCGTCCGAAAGGACAAAACCTCCGCCTTCCGGAGGGAGTGGAAATCGCGTGGGCGTCCGGCGGCCGCAGCGCCCGAGCGGCGCGGATTTCAGGCGATGTCTTGATTCGTCCCGCCTTTTTGGCCGAGTTTTTAAGGCGCGCCGACGCGGCGAACCTGGCGGACGCGGATGGGCGCGAGGCGGTGAGCCTTCCTGGAGCGCGGCAGACCGCTCGCGCGAAAGCCGGAGACCTCCTTTCTCTCGGCCAAAAAACGGAGCCGCGGCGCATCCGCGCGTGGCTCAGGGGCTGCGTCGTCAAACCGCAGGACGGCTTCATGGCGCGGCATTTCGATCGGCATCTCTCCTGGGCCGTGTCCGGCCTTTTGATGGAAACGTCCGTGACCCCCAACATGATGAGCTTGGCCAGCCTCGCCGTCGGCCTAGTGGGCGCTTTTTTGTTCCTGAGCCCCGAGCGCGCCGCGGAACTGGCCGGGGCGTTTTTGGTTCTTTTTCATTCGATGATCGACGGCTGCGACGGGGAGCTCGCCCGCGCCCGCTTTCAGGAGAGCCGCCTCGGAGCCAAGCTGGACTTCTGGGGCGACAACGCGGTCCACGCGGCCTTGTTCTGCTGCCTGGGCGCGGGGCTCTTCCGCGCGAGCGGCGCCGGGGAGCCTCTGATTCTGGCGGCCGCGGCCGCTTTGGGCGCCTTGGGATCGGCAGCGATTTTTTTCCGGCGCAAGATGACGCCTCGGCTGGAAGCCGCTGCCGGTGCTCCGGAGCCGCGCCCAGGCCCGGCCGATTTTCTGGCGGGGCGGGATTTCCTCTATCTCCTTCCACCGGCCGTTTTTTTCGGTTGGAGCTACCAATTCCTTGAGGCCGCCGCGGTGGGCGCGCCCATCTTCTTCGCCGCCATGCTCTGCGCTTTAAGGGGAAACGACATGAAAAACTCAGCCTTGTCCATCACGCCGGCGCGGGGCCGTCTGGGCGTGCTCTTGCCCGGCATGGGCGCCGTGGCCAGCACGCTGATCGCGGGAGTGGAACTGGCCAAAAAGGGCCTGGGCCTTCCCATCGGATCGCTCACGCAGATGCAGACCATCCGCCTGGGCAAACGCTACGAGAACCGCGCGCCGCTCATCAAGGATTTCGTCCCCCTGGCGGGCTTGAAGGACCTGGTCTTCGGCGGCTGGGACTTGTTTCCCGACAGCATGCTCGACGCCGCTAAAAAGGCGGCGGTGCTGGAGCCCGCGCAAATTGGCGCGGTCTCCCGCGAACTTTCGGCCATAAAGCCCTGGACCGCGGCGTTCGATCCGGCCTACCTGCACAATTTGAAGAGCTCCCACGTCAAAAAGGGGACCAAATGGGAATGGGCGCAGGAAATCAAGGCCGACATCGAGCGGTTTGAGAAAAAAACGGGCGCCGGGCGCCTGGTGATGCTCTGGCTGGGCTCGACCGAGGTCCTGCCGCCCGCCTCCAAGGTCCACGGCTCGCTGGCCGCGTTCGAGCGCGGCTTGAAGGAGAACTCACCCGACATCCCGGCCTCGATGGTTTACGCCTACGCCGCCGTTTCCCTGGGCATTCCCTACGGCAACGGCGCGCCCAACTTGTCCGCCGACGTCCCGGCACTGGCCGAACTCGCGCAAAAGACGGGCGCGCCCGTCTGCGGCAAGGACCTGAAGACCGGGCAGACTCTGATGAAGACCACCATCGCGCCCATGCTCCGGGCCCGCATGCTCGCCCTGCGCGGCTGGTACTCGACCAACATCCTGGGCAATCGCGACGGGGAGGTTCTGGACGATCCGGGATCTTTCAAGACCAAGGAAAAGAGCAAGCTCTCGGCGCTTGAGTCCATTCTGGACGCCAAGGCTTATCCCGATCTCTACGGCCGCTACTACCATAAGGTCCGCATCGATTACTACCCGCCGCGCGGCGACGCCAAGGAAGGCTGGGACAACATCGACATCGCCGGATGGATGGGCTTGCCCATGCAGATTAAAATCAACTTTCTCTGCCGCGATTCCATTCTGGCCGCGCCCTTGGCCCTGGATCTCATTCTCTTTCTGGACTTGGCCAAACGGGCCGGGCTTTCCGGAGTCCAGGAGTGGCTCTCCTTCTATTTCAAGTCGCCGCAGTGCAGGCCGGACTTGAAGCCCGAGCACGACGTCTTCATCCAGCACTGGAAGCTTAAGAATACCCTGCGCCTTTTGATGGGTGAAGAGGTCCTGGATCATTCCGGCCTGGACTATTACGACGCCCGCGGCGCTGTGCCCAGCGCGGCTCCGGCGCGGCTGTTCAGGTCCGGGAAAGAGGGAAAAAACCGGAAAAAAACCGCCGGCACCGGCCAAAAAACGGCTTAAAATCGTTTTTCTCCGGCTTCCCACGGCCTTTGGGCCGCGTTTTTTGTATACTCTGTCGTCGTGGTTCCGTCATCGATTTCATTGTTTCCGCCGCCCGTCCGCCAAGGGGTCGAGGGGTGACTTGGGCCCTCATGAGCGCCCTTATTGCGGTCATGGGCGTGTTCCCGGCCGCGGCTCAGGACTCGGGCTCGCTGCCGCCGCCTTGGGTCATCGGCCAAGTGGCGGTTTCCGGCACCAAGAACGTCAAGCCAAGCGTCGTTTTATCCCAAGTCAAGGCGCGCAAAGGGGATCTCTATGACCAGGCCGACTTGGACCAGGACATCCAGAATCTTTTGGGCTTGGGCGACTTCAACGGCGTGCAGGCCGACGTGACCTCGCTGGGCGGATCGGTGCCCGACTACCTGCGCCGCGTGGCCGGCTCCACGACGACCGTGAAGCTCACCTTCATCGTTTCGGAAAAGCCCGTCATTGAGACCATCAATTTCAAGGGCAACTTCAAGCTCTCCCGCAGCACTTTGGCAGACGCGATTTCCTTGAAGCGCGGCGACCCCCTCGATCTGGTCAAGCTCGAGGACGACAAGGAGAAAATTCTCGAAAAATACAACAAAAAAGGCTTTCTGGACGCCACGGTGGAATCCGAGATTAAGACCGACACGAGCACGCTCAAGTCGGTGCTCACCTTCAAGATCAACGAGGGCGCCAAGTCCCAAATCTTTTGGGTTTCCATCAGCGGGGTGCATGCCTTCAAGCTCAAGAAAATCCTGGGCCTCATGAAGAACCGCCGCGGCAAGGTGTTCGCGGAGAAGGATCTTCCGGAGGATCTCCACGCCATCGCGGCCTATTACCGCCGGAACGGATACCTCGACGTCGTGGTGAGTTCGCCGACGGTCATGGTGAGCTGGGACAAGACCCGGCTTTACATCAGCCTTTCCGTTAAAGAGGGCCGTTACTATCGCTTTGGCAAGACCAGCTTCAGCGGCAACCTGGTCTACACGGACAAGCAGTTGGCCAACACGATTACCTATCAGCCCGGCAAGACCTTCAACGACGACAAGTACCAGGAGACCATCCGCAACGTCCAGGAGCTCTACGCCGACAAGGGCTACCTGCATCTGCAGGTCAATCCCGCGCGCACGCTCGACCCGAAGACCGGCCGCCTGGACGTCCGGTTCAACCTGGTCGAGGGCGACGTGGTCTACGTGGACAACGTGGACGTCTCGGGCAACGTCGAGACCAAGACCTACGTCTTGAAGCGGGAGATTCTGGTCAAGCCCGGCGAGCCCTTTAACGCCAAGAAGGTGCGCCGGAGCCGCGAGGCGCTCATGAACCTGGGCTTCCTGGATGACGTGGGCGTCAACTTGGACAGCCCGGGCAACCCGGACTTGGTCGATTTGGACTTCAACGTAAAGGAAGGCAAGCCCGGCATGCTCACGGCCGGCGCGGCTTATTCCACCATCGACGGACTCTTCGGCACGCTGTCCTTGCAGAACTTGAACCTGTTCGGACGGGCCCAGCACGTGGGCGTGCAGTGGTCCTTCGGCTCGCGCGTGCGCAACTACTCCCTGAGCTGGAGCGAACCCTGGGTGGGGAGCCACCCTTGGGGCCTGGGCGCGACCGTCTTCGACACGATGCAGTTGAGCCCCTTCGGCAGCGATCTGACGGCCTATACCCAGGAGAGCAAGGGCGGCTCCATCTTCCTGGCGCCGCGCTTCGCGGATAATCTCTACCAGCTTAAGTTCACCTACACCTTCTCCCGCACCAGCATTACCGGCATCGATCCGGCGCTGCCGGCCAACTCCGTGCTGACGCCGGGCACGAGCAATTTCTCCGCGATCAGCGTGGAGTTCGCGCGCGACAGCCGGGACAACATCTACGATCCGACCAGCGGCAGCCGCAACGCGGTCAGCCTGGAACTGGCCGGCGGGCCTTTAGGCGGGGACATCAACTTCATGGAGCCCGGGATTTCGGACTCCGTCAACTACAAGCTCTTCTCCATCGACGAATATCCGTTCGTGCTCACTTTGGGCAACCGCAGCGGCTACATCGGCCAGTTCGGGACAACCAGGCAGGTGCCGGTCTATGATCTGTATTTCCTCGGCTCTCCCGACACCATGCGCGGCTACGAGCCAACGGGGCAGGTGGGAGATCCCAACGGCGGCTACATTTACGACACGGCCACGGCCGAGTTCGGGTTTCCGGTGGCCCGGGAAGGAGAGCGCACCATCGCCAAGATTGTCTCGTTCGTCGACATCGGCTCCACTTGGCCTAATTTTGACCAGGTCAGCATGAGGGTCGGCTCCCAGCAGAACGACTTGAAGACCGATGCGGGCATCGGCATCCGCCTCACCACGCCCGCATTCCCCATCCGCCTGGAGTGGGGCTACGGCTTCAACCACGCTCCGGGTGAAAAGCTCTACCAAATCAGCTTCGGGATGGCGAACCTATTCTAGAATGAAACAAAGAACGATGTGGATCATGGCGGCGGCGTGCGCGCTGGCCTCGTGGCGCGCGGGCGCCATCGAGATTTCCCTGGAGCAGAACCGCTCGGAGCATTCCAGCATCGGCTTCGTGGACATGCACCGGCTCTTCGAGGCCTTTCCCGAGACCCAGCGGGCGAAGGAGAGCTTCCAGGAAGTCGTGTCCAAGACCCAGGAGCAGTTGAACCAGCAAAAGGCCCAGATCCTGCGCCTGCAGAACAGCCTGGCCGATTTGAAGGCGCAGCGCCAGGCGCTCATGGAGGGCCAGCAGGCGCCGCCGCAGCCCCCCGCGGCGCCTCCGGCGGTTTCCAGCGCTCCTGCTTTGGCCGCCGCGCCCGCCGTCTTGTCCTCCACCGCCGCGGCGATGTCCACGGCCCCGCTCGAAGTCGCGGCGTCTTCGGCGCCGGCCGTGGCCGCGTCCTCCGCGGCGGCGCAAGGCTTTGCCGCCCAGGCCTCTTCAGCTGCCGTTTTCCCGGAATTGCCGGGCGTTCCGAGCGCCACCATCGCGCGCTCTCCGGCTCCTGCCCCTGCCGCCATCGCCGTCTCCTCTCCGGCCGCACCTTCGCTCCCGGCGGTTTCCAGCGCCGCCGTCTCGGCCGCCGCGCCGGCGGCGCCCCAGCCGCTGCCGGTGTCGCAGCTTTCCCAGGACGTGCGCCAGAAGCTGGCGGCCCTCGATTCCCAGATCGCGGTGACGGATCAGGAGATTAACCGCGATCAGGTCGACTACCGGAACCGCGAAGCCGCCGCGGAAAAGAATTTGGTGGACCTGGAAGGCAACAAGACCGACATCCTGCTCGGCGAAATCGACAAGGCCATCCAGAGCGTCGCGGATCAGGAAGGCATCAGCGTGGTGGTGGACAAGGGAGACATCCTTTACGGCCACGACGCGGTGGACTTGACCGACAAAGTCTTGAAGCGGTTGGAGGAGAGCCGATGAGCGCGCGGGAGAAAATCAGCGTCACCGCCGGAGAGCTGGCCCGTCTGGCCCAGGGGAATCTCGTGGGGGACGAAGGCTACGTTTTGGAGGGCGCCCAGGGCTTGGGCGAGGCTGGGCCCAGGGACGTGTCCTTCCTGGGGAACCCCAAGTACGCGCAGGCCGTCGCGTCTTCCGCCGCGGGCTGCCTGTTTTTGCCCGCCTCGGCCAAGGATCTGCCGGCCAAGGCCCCGGCCAAGATTTTCGTCGACGATCCCCAGTACGCCTTCTCCCTGGTGCTGGGACTCATCGCCGAGCGGCGCGCGAAAAAGCCCGTCGTCGTGGATCCCCGGGCCGTGGTGGACCACTCGGCGCAATTGAGCCCCGGCGTGGGCGTGGGGCCCTTTTCCGTCGTCGAGCGCGGCGCCGCGGTGGGCCAGGACACGGTCATCGGCGCGCAATGCTACATCGGCGAGAATGTCCGCATCGGACGCGGCTGCCGCATCTACCCCCAGGTCGTCATCCGCGAGGACTGCGTCGTGGGCGACCGCGCCGTCATCCACTCGGGAACGGTCATCGGCGCGGACGGCTTTGGATTCTCCACCGACCGCAAGACGGGCCGCCACCGCAAGATTCCCCAGATCGGCAACGTGGTCATCGGCGAGGACGTGGAAATCGGCGCCAACGCCGCCATCGACCGGGCGACCGTGGGTTCGACCGTCATCGGCGCGGGCACCAAAATCGACAATTTGGTTCAAATCGCGCACAACGTGCAGGTGGGCAAGGGCTGCCTCTTGGTGTCTCAAGTCGGCGTGGCGGGTTCGAGCTCCCTGGGCGACGGCGTGATTTTGGCCGGACAAGTGGGCGTCGCCGGGCATTTGGCGATCGGCGATCGCGCCATCGTCATGGCCCAGGCCGGCATCATGTCGGATGTCGAGACAGGGGCGGTGGTCTTCGGTTCGCCCGCCCGCCCGCGCCGAGAGGCTTTCCGCCTGCAGGCGCTCTCCGGGCGGCTGCCCGAGCTTTTCGAGGCGGTCAAGCAAATCAAGGACAAGCTGGGCCTGGGCCAAAATCCGGGCTCCAAGACGGAGGAATGACATGGATTTAAGCCAAACGACGATTGAGCGGGAGACGAGCCTCGAAGGCGTCGGACTGCACACCGGCAACCGCTCCAAGCTCACGTTCCGGCCGGCGCCGGCCAACGCGGGCATCCGTTTTTTTCGCACGGACCTGCCCGGGACCCCGATGATTCCCGCGCGTCTGCATTTCGTGGTCACCACGGTGCGCGGCACCAACTTGGGCCTGGGCGAGGCCAAGGTGCACACCGTCGAGCACGTGCTCTCGGCCCTGACCGGCGTGGGGATAGACAACGCCGACGTCCTGGTCTCGGCGAACGAGCCGCCCATCATGGACGGCTC
>JAGWJU010000233.1 GCA_028865585.1 Elusimicrobiota bacterium
GGCTCATGGCCGACTGGGCAAGAGTGCCGCATGTCATCTGTCGACGCGCCGCCAAGGACGCCTGGGTCGCCTTCCCGATGAGCGAAACCAAAGAAAGCCCCACCACCGTCATAATAACGATGGCCAGGACGGTTTCCAGGAGGATGGACCCCCTTTCTCCCGGCGGAGCCCGTGCGGCCTTCCCTCGGGCCATAGCCGAAGTTTAGCCCCGAAACCGCCGGTTTTCAAGGATAAAAAAAGGCGACTTGCGTCACGGAAGGCCGCTGGGCCAGCTCATGACCTTTTCCTGCCAAGACTGCCTGGAGAGCTGGACGCCGGTCGTCATGATGTTCTGCGCCGCGCCGTCGTTGTAATAGACGGTCACGCCCGAGTTCCAGGTCATGGTCGTGGTTCCGACCACGTAGAACGCCCCGTAAATGTTGCCGTTGCCGCCGCCGCCGCCGCCGTTCAAGATGCCGCCCACATAGACGAGTCCGTTGAAGGCGATCTTGCTGCCGGGGTAAGTCAGGCCGGACGGGTGATAGCCGGAGTCCAAGCCGGGAAACGACGCCGGCGCGCCGCCATCGAAGGACTGGTAGTGGCTCCAATCGTTGCAGTACTGTTTCCACGCCAGCGGCGGGATGTCCATGGTGGGAGAACCCTTGCCGAAGGTTCCGTTGGGCAGGTTCAAATTGCCGGTGATGATAATGGAACCGACGATATAGATTCCCGGCGAGCCGATAGTCAGGCTGTGCCCATTGTCGATGTAGTAGGAGTCGCCGCTGGTATCCGTGATGTTTTTCCAGGTTTGATCAGTATCGAAATAACAGCTTCCTCCCACCCCCCCCGAAACAGGGCACGGAACCTCGGCCTCCGCGGAGGACGTGTAGGACGCGAAATCGAGAGAAGGCGCCGGCGGAATATCGCTGGAGTAGGAATGCCACTGGCAGCAGGACGGAGAGTCGCAGTTGGGAGGCGAGGGATCGGAATCGAACGGAGTGATGCTTGAGGCGGACCAGAACTGGGGATAGCCTACCGATGAGCCCAGCGTGATGGGCTGCGGGCTCATGATGCCGCCCCACTCCACGTTCACGCCCCCGCTGATCTCGACGCTGCCTCCGCCGTAAAGAGCCGTACCCGAAAGCACCGAATTCGCGTAGACCGCCTCGATGGCGCGCACCTCCCGATCGAGGTCGTCCCGTCCCACGCTCAGGACCGTCGCCTCCTGGCTTTCCGGGCCGCTGGTGATGGAAATCGCGTACTCGCCTCCGCTTAAATCCGTGTAGGACGTGTCCAATTGGTAGCCGCTCAGCAACTTCCCCGCTTGGATGTTTTCCCAAGTCTGAGTTGAGACGGTCATGGCCATGTAGGCCTTTTCGATGCCCGCCTCCGCCAAATGGAAGGCCGTCGTCTTCTCGGCCTGCGACTGGGTCCACACGGCTTCGCGCCGGCTGTAGAATACCAGCAAAGGCACGAGAATCGCCGCGATCAAAAGGACCAGGACCGCGCCGACCAGGACCTGCCCCCGCGAAGCCTCGCGCATCAGTTCATGACCCTCACTTTCTCGATGGTCAGCTCCAGGACTTTTTTTTGGCCGCGCTGGATGGTTTCCCCCATGGTCAAGGATACGCTCACGATGCTCGGATCGTCGGACTGCGGAAAGGTGAACGCGATGTAGGCCAGGTGCTTGCTCATGACCGTCGCGGTGTTGCCGATGACCTGGATCAGTTCGTCTCCGCTCTGGTAAAAAGCCATGCTGCGCCCGTCGGCCGTCGTAAAGTCGATGCGGGAATACGGCCCCCCATTGGCCGGCGTGCTGATGGTGATGGACAAGTCCTCGGCCTGGCGGATATAGCGGTTCATGGTGTCCAGGCATTGCCGGGCGTCGCGCTCGATGTCGTTGTTGGCCTGGGTGAGCTGGTAAAAGTCGTTGAGGTGCATCAGCAGGTACGCGCCGGTGCTCGCGACGATGCCGACGATGGCGACCACCAGCATCATCTCCGCCAGCGTGTAGCCCAGCCGCCGCCTCGCTCGACAAGAAATCATGGCAGCACAAGATCCTTGGTCGTGGTTTGGCTGGGCGAAACGGAAACGCCCGAGTAGCTCTTCTGGGTGACGGTGACTCCCGGGCCGCTGACCGCGGGAATGTAGACCTCCATGTTGTAGCTGTAGCCGCCGCGCACGGGCAGGCTGTAAGTTCCGTCGGAAAGGCTCGAGACCGAGTAAATGGGCGTCTGCGCCGGCGCGGAAGAGGCGCAAATGGAGGTCGGCGACGCAGGAATCGTCGCGGTGCTGGCCAGGATGAGCGCTCCGGAGGTCACGGCTGAGCCGTTGTCCGTCACGCTGCCGGCGATGGTTCCCATCGCGCCCGAAATGGTGAACGTGCCGACAAAGACGGTCTGTCCGGCGGACGCCGTGGCCGTAATACTGGCGGGACTCGCGCTTTGCCCGGAGTCCAAAGTCGGTTCGACCGTGTAGGTGCCGGTGGGCAGCCTGATATAAAAAAGCCCCGAGGCGTCGCTCGTGCCCGTGCCCGCCTGGCTTCCGCCTGAATTGGCCGTCACGACCAAATCCAGAAGCGGCGTGGTGCCGGTCGTCGCATAGCCCTCCAGCACTCCGCCGGCGCTTAAAGAGAAATTCTCAATGACGAACTGCCCGGCGTTCACGTAGGGAACGGCGATGCTCTGGATATAGTTGGGGTTGAAATCAGGAGAGCTGGCCGGTTTGGCCACCAAGGTCACCGCTCCCTTTGAAACGGAGAAAAAATAATCGCCGCTGCCGCCCGTCGTTTGAGAAGCTCCCGGCGCTTCGACCACGATGCCGGAAAGCGGATTGCCCAGGGCGTCGGTCACTTCTCCCGCCACAAAGCCGCCCACGGCAGCCGAGCTCAGCACGGCGCTTGCAACGCCGGAAGCGGGCCACGCCGGCAAGCTCGCCGCG
>JAGWJU010000234.1 GCA_028865585.1 Elusimicrobiota bacterium
GGGAATGGAGACCGCGATCATGGTGCCGCGGATGCTGCATTGCGATCCGCAGGATCCACCGGTGTGCAGGGGCTGCACGGTCTTGACCGTCAGGTCGAAGGGATTGGGGAAGTTGTGCGCTGAAAAATCCGTCGCTCCCGATCCGCTGCTGATGAGCGCCTGGTTGCTGTTGAACAAGACGTAGGTCGAGAAATGGCTGACGCTGATGGTGATCGTGTGGTTGACCGTGTCGATGACGGGCGAAGTCCCGGTGACGTCCTGCTGGAGCACGTACGCGTTGGCCAGGGCGTTGTACCAATAGACGTTCAAGGAGGATGGATCGGCCACGCTGGTCGAGTAGGAGATGGTGAGTTGGGCCGGGCTCGAAAGCAGGGTGCTCACGCCCAAAGGCAGGAAGATGTTGTAGAAGGAGGACAGCGGGTTGACGCTCGGCGGTACCGCGGCGACCGCGCTCAAAAGCTGCGAGGGATAGGAGGCCGGCGCGTGGCTTAAGGATTCGATTCTCTGCGCGCCGGAGAGCGCGGAAACGGACTGGTTGCTCGTGTTGAGCGCTTCCTCGGCCAATTGCAGGGTCACCTGCACCGACGAGGAGATGTTGACGTTGAATGCATTGGCCGGCAGCGTCACACGGCCCGATTCCCCCTGGGCGATGACGTTGCCGCCGATGTAGTTTTGGATGTTGGACTGGCTTAGGCCCCCGATGCCGGTATAGAACGTCACGGTGCTTTGCGCTATGAATTGGGGATTGGTCTGATCAAGCGAATCGGGATTGGTCACATTGCTGTAGCCGTTGAGGCGCAAAGTGAAGCTTGACTCCGAAACGCTGGGCGTATAGAATGCCGTGACTTCCGTGCGGTCCTGGGAGATGGCTTCGTCGCTCAGCGTCCCTTGCGCAGAAACGGTACTGAGGATGAGGCTCGCATTATCGTCCGCGGAAGTCTCGTCGCGCAGAGGCTGGCTTAAATCAAACTCGATGTCGAAGCCGTTCCCTTGGCGGAAAGCCTTGGCCATAACCAGCGGCGGGGAGGGGCGGTAGACCATGTTCAGCGTCATGGGCGCGGTGGAATTGAAGACGATGTCGCGGCCTTCCTGGGGCGTCACCATGTTGCCGTTGGAATCGAGCATCAGGATTTCATACGCGGTCCCAAGCTTGAACCCGCTCACCGAGTAGCCCGAGATCGTCTGCGCCTGCGAGTTAGTCTGCAAGGAACCCACTAGGACGCTGCTCAAGTTCGGCGCGGCCGCGATCAGGTTCTGAATCTGGCTCGTGCTGGGGCTGCCGCCGCTCGCGGTCGCCAAGGTTCCGGAAAGCGTCGGACCTTGCGACATGGTGATGGTGCCGAGGTTGACCGACGCGGAGGAAATCAAGACGTTCTCTTGGAAAGACGAGTAGCCTTGGGAGACGATTGTCATCCGGTAGGTTCCGGTCGCAAGGCTCGGAATCGAGAAATTGCCGTTCAAGTCCGTGTTGAACCGGATGTCGCCCAGCGGCGTCCGGGTCGGGGGAACCCCGACTTTCTGGAGGAACACCGCGGCGCCGGGCTGGGGGGCCTGGACGGTATTGTTCCCATTGTTATGGCCGCTATTGAAAGGAATGATTAAAGACGGTCCGCCCGCGGGGGCAAGAACCTGCCCGATGACGGAGTAGGGGGCCTGAGCTAGGGAAAAATTCAAACTTGTCACGCTGCTGACGTCGACCGATTCATCGGCCTGCTGTTCGTAATGAGGCAGGAACTCCCCTTCATGCTCCTCGTCGCCGCGATAAGCGGCGTAAATATCATAGTAGCGCACGTTGGGATCGAGCCCGTTCAAAGCATAATAGCCGTTGCCGTCGGTGACGGCGGAAAGATCCTGGAGTTGGACCCCGGCGCTCCGCTGCGCAATCCTGGCGACCAAGTTGATGTTGGGCAGAGGGTTTCCGCTTCCGTCCGTGACCCGGCCGGAAATCTGGTCGCCCAAGAGAGCGTTGATGGTCCCTACGTCGGTGACCGCGCCGCCCGTGACCTTCACTCCCGAAACGCTCGAAGCGACCAGGCCCGCGCTTCCCACCGACGGGCCGTTTTGAAACGCCATGTCCACATCGTAGGTGCCGGGCAGGAGCCCCGCAATCGTCCCTTGTCCGTTGGAGTCCAAAATCAGGAGACCCCCCTGCGATTGGGCGAAGCCGTAGCCTCCGTTGAACCACGGATCGGCGACGGCCTGAATCTGGAAAGACGAGGGCAGGAGGCTCGCATTGTTCTGCGTCACGCGCAGAAACTGCGCCCCCGCCGACGTCTTTTGTTCGATGGCAACATTGAACTTGATGGTCCCGCTGGGGACCAACTGGAGCGTTTGGTTGGAAAGATTTTGCCCGCCGACTTTGACGGCCAGGGGCGCGGCCGCGTAGGCCTGCGGGTAACCGCCGTCTTGCGCCTGGATGAGGTAACTGCCGGGGGGAACCTGAGGGAAAAGGAAGGACGCCGAGGAGGAATTATTAAAGGAAACCACCAGCTGCTGTCCGACCGGATTGTTGTTCTGATCCGTCAAGCGCAGGTAAATCTGCCGGCTGAGCGAAGTCTGCGCCGGCGCCAGCACGCTGCCCGAAATCGAATAGCCGCTGCCGATGGGAAAAGAAATCCCGGAAACGGGCCCGGTGACCAGGATGACCTGGGAGAACTGCGGAACGGAATCCCCGGAAGAGTCCATTCGGGAGTTGTTGCGCAACTGGTAAAGCCCGGGAGGAATACCCGAGAAATCAAAGGTGCCGTCGGCGGCGATAGTCGCCAAGTAGACGTGGAACGGATTGGCGTTGCCCTGGTTGTTAGAACCGCCGGTCATCATGTTGCTGCAATTGGACGGAGTTTGAAGGGTGCCGCCGTAAAAGCCGCCGTTATTGGGACCAGCCGGTAAAAGCTGCATCTGGGCGGCCGAGAGCG
>JAGWJU010000016.1 GCA_028865585.1 Elusimicrobiota bacterium
CGGGAGCGAAGGAGCGCCGCGAAGATCCCTTGGGCAGGCTCGGAACGGAGGAATTTTCCATGAAATCGCCGAGATCGGGGGCAAGCCCGGCCGGCCCGCCGGGAACGACCGCCCCATCGATGGCCGGCGAGTTCGCCAAAGAGGCTCCGGATTCCGGAGCCTCCGCCGCCGCTTCCTGCGCCGAACAAAGCGGCGCGGACGCGGCAAAAACGCCCGCCGTTAGAACGAAAAAAAGGACCGCCGTTCTGCTCGTTTTCATGTCCAATCGTCTTTTGCCCTCATGATAGCAAATTGAAATCAGATTTAGCGCACGCGCCCCGAAAGCCGACGCGGCGGTTTCTCCATATGCTATAATCGAAAAATAAGGCGATTTTGTGGGCATTATTGTAGCGATTGCGAAAGAAACGGCGGCGGGCGAGCGCCGCGTCGCGCTGGTCCCCGAAGTCGCGGCGGCGCTCGCCAAAAAAGGAATCACGGTCCTCGTTGAGGCCGGCGCGGGAACCGCTTCTTATTACCCGGACGCGCTTTACGCGGCGGCGGGCGCCGAAGTCCTCCCCTCCCGGCAGGCCCTGCTTCAAAAGGCCTCCGTCGCGCTCAAAGTCCAGCCGCCGACGCCCGAGGAAATCGGCTGGATGCGGCCCGGGACAATCACCGTCTCCTTCATGAACCCGAGCCGGAACTCGGAAACGGTCCGGCTCATGCGGGACGCCCGGATCACCGCGTTCGCCATGGAGCTCATCCCGCGCATCACGCGGGCGCAGAGCATGGACGCGCTGTCCTCCCAGGCGACGGCGGCCGGCTACAAGGCCGCGCTTTTAGCCGCGGAGCACTCCCCTAAATTTTTCCCCATGCTTACGACCGCGGCGGGAACCATCCGCCCGGCCAAAGTCCTCGTTCTGGGCGCCGGCGTCGCCGGCCTCATGGCCATCGCGACGGCGCGGAGGCTGGGAGCCGTCGTGGAGGCCTACGATGTCCGGCGAGCCGCCGGCGAGCATGTGCGCGCGCTGGGAGCGAAGTTCCTCGAATTGGCTCTTGATGCGGAAGCTTCCGGCGGATACGCGCGGGAGCTCACCGCCGAGGAGAAGATCAAGGAACGCGCCATGGTCTCCGCAGCCGTCGCCAAAGCGGACGCGGTCATCACCACGGCCAACATCCCGGGGCGCAAGGCGCCGCGGCTCATCGATCGGGACATGGCCTCACGCATGCAGCCGGGCTCGGTCATCGTGGACTTGGCGGCGGAGTCGGGCGGCAACTGCGAGTTGACCCAGCCCGGGAAGACCTCGGTGGTCAACGGCGTCATCGTCCTTGGGCAGGAAAACATTCCCTCGCAAATCCCCTTTCATTCCAGCCGTCTCTACGCCAAAAACCAGCAGGCCTTCCTCGATCTTCTGATAGGGAAAGACGGAAGCCTCAGCGGCGATTTCAGCGATGAAATTCTCGCCGCCTCCCTCCTGGTTCATCAAGGCCGCGTCGCCCATGAGCCGACCCGCGAGCTTGTGGAGGCCGCGGCATGATAACCGGAATGTGGGCTTCCGTGACCATCGTCATTCTGGCCGCCTTCACCGGCTATGAAGTCATCAGCCGCGTGCCGGTCATGCTTCACACGCCGCTCATGAGCGGCTCGAACTTCATTCACGGCATCGTGCTGGTAGGCGCCATGATCGCCCTGGGCCACGCCCATACGCCCGCGGAACAGGTTGTCGGGTTCATCGCCGTGGCCTTAGCCGCCGCCAACGTCGCGGGCGGCTACGTGGTCACCGATCGGATTCTGCGCATGTTCCTTAAAGCAAAGGCCAAGGAATAGTCCTCCCATGTCCGCCTCCGTCCTGATCGAACCGATTTACCTGCTGGCCTGCGTCTCCTTTATCCTGGCTCTCAAACGGATGAGCCGCCCGCAAACCGCGGCCAGCGGCATGGTCTTTGCCGGTTTCGCAATGGCGGCCGCCATTGCCGTGACCTGCGCCATTCCGGGCATGGAGAATTTCGCGCTCATGGGCGTCGCCATACTGCTCGGCGGCGGCGCGGCTTACTACGCGGCGAAAAAAGTCGCCATGACCGGCATGCCCCAAATGGTCGCCATCTACAACGGCATGGGCGGCGGCGCGGCCGGCGCCATCGGCGCGCTGGAACTCCTGCGCGGCGCCTCCGGCGTCTCGGCCGCGTTTTCCGCGCTGGGCGGCATCATCGGCGCCGTCTCCATCACAGGCAGCGTCATCGCTTTCCTGAAGCTCCAAGGCTGGATGCGGGAAAGGCCCATCGTCTACCCCCTTCAGAAGGCCTCCAACCTGGCCCTGCTGGGAGCGGCGATTATCGCCGGCGCCCTGTGCGTTTTCCGCCCCTCCCGCGAAATTTTAGCCGCCTTCTTCATCCTCTCCGCCGCTTTCGGGTTCCTCATGACCATCCCCATCGGCGGCGCGGACATGCCCGTGGTCATTTCCTTATATAACGCGCTCACCGGCGTGGCGGTCGCCATGGACGGCTTCGCGATCGGCAACTTCGCCATGATGGTGGCCGGCACCTTAGTCGGCGCGGCGGGCTCTCTTTTGACCCTTCTCATGGCCAAAGCCATGAACCGCTCCATTCCCAGCATCCTCTTCGGCGCCTTCGGCGCGGTCGAGCAGGAGGGCGGCGACATCGCGGGCAGCCTCAAGCCCATCGAAGCGTCCGACGCCGCCTTGATGCTGGGCTACGCGGCCAAAGTCATCGTCGTTCCCGGCTACGGCTTGGCCGTGGCCCAGGCGCAACAGAAGGTCAAGGAACTCATGGACTCCCTGGAGTCCAAGGGCGTCGCGGTCAAGTTCGGCATCCACCCCGTGGCCGGGCGCATGCCGGGACACATGGACGTCCTTTTGGCCGAGGCGAAGGTCCCCTACGATCGCCTTTTCGATCGGGATGAAATCAACGCGGAGTTTTCCAGCGCGGACGTGGCGCTGGTTATCGGCGCCAACGACGTCGTCAATCCCTCGGCGCATCGCACCGGAAGCCCGCTCTACGGCATGCCCATCTTGGACGCCGAGCAGGCCAAGAACGTCATCGTTTTAAAGCGCGGCAAAGGCAAGGGCTTCGCCGGCATAGAAAACGAGCTCTTCTACAAGGACAACACCCGGATGCTTTACGGCGACGCGCAAGAAAGCGTGTCCAAGCTCATCCAAGCCCTCAAAGACGTCTAGCCGCTTCCCAAGTTTTTCAAGGGCCTTGCTTTTTCCCGGTATTGGGGTCAAACTTCATTGAAATGTCGCGGAACAAAGCGCGCCGATCCGCCGCGTGGCTTGGCCTGATTGCGCTCCTGTTTCAATTTTCCCCCTGCCGGAGCTCCGCGGACGAAGTCGCGGACTCCCAGATGCAGGCTGCGTTCGCCCAAGCGGCGGCGTCCTACCGAGCCGCCTCTTCAGATCCGTCCACCGCGGCACAGTCCTTCGAGAGCTTCATCTCCAACTATCCTCGAAGCGCCAGAACGGCGGACGCTTATTTCGCGGTCGGAGAAAGTTTGTTCCAAAGCGCTCTCAATGACGCGCGGCAGGAGCAAGCTCCCCTGACGGGCGGTCCCGCGTTTGAAAGCCTGCCCGATTCAAGCATCCAGAGCCTGCGCGAAGCTGAAAAAAATTACAAGAAAGCGCTGGATAAGGCCCAGGATGCCGCCCTGCAGGCCAGCGCGGAGTATCGTCTGGGAGAAATCGCCTATGATCTGCAAGAGTGGACAAAAGCCGCGGAACGGTTTTCACATGTAACGACCGAGTGGCCGCAAAGCTACGCCGCCCCCTTCGCGTTTTTGGGCTTGGCCGATGCGGACTTGGCCCAGCAGGATTTCGCGGGAGCGGCCAAAGCCGTCAACGGCATCGCCCAGGCCTCGCCCGGCTTCATGAAGAACCAGCAGGCATCCTTCGTCCGCGGAATCCTTGCCCTGCATTCCGGAGACTACCCCCAAGCCGAAAAGCTCCTCTCTCAAAACCAAGACCCAAGAGCCCGCTACTATCTGGGCCGAACCTATCTGCTTTGGAAAAAGCCCCTCTTGGCCGCCAAAATTTTTGAGAATATCGCGCAAAACTCCCCGGAGGCGAGCCTGCGCGAGGCCGCGGCCTTCTATCTTGGGGATTCCTTCTTCGTCTCCGGAGACTATGACGGAGCCATCGCGAAATACCAGGACTTCGTGCAGAAATTTCCTTTTTCGCGCTTCAAAACGGCCGCGCTCTACCGCATCGGCGGCGCGGCTTTCGAGAAAGGAGATTACGGACAGGCTCGATTATCCTTCGGCTCCCTGATCTCGCAGAATCCCGACAGCTTCTACGCCGCGTACGCCCGGTACTTCATCGGGGAATCCTATCTCGCAGACGGAGATTTCCGCCAGGCTCTTTTCGCTTATTCCGATCTGTACTCCAGCCGTGAAAACCTGCTCAAGCCCGAGGCGCTCTACCGCCTCGCTTGGGCCGAGCAGTCCCTGGGAGATTTCAGCCGCGCCGCGCAGAGCGGCCGGGACTTCATGACTCTTTACTCCACAAACTCCCTGGCCAACAACATGTCCATGATCGAGGCGCAGAGCTTCATCCGGCTCAAGGACTATCCCGACGCCCTCGCGGCCTACCAGCGGGTGGTGGATTCCGCCCCCGGCACCAACGTCGCTGAGGAGGCGCTGTTTTTAATGCTGAAGATTGAATATGAAAGAAGCGACTACGGCTCCATCGTAACCTCCTACCAATATCTGCTCAACCAGCTTCCCCAATCGAACTCCCCTTGGAGAAGCCTCTCAAGACTTCTTGTGGCGGAGGCTTACCTGCGCCAAGGCCAGTTGGACGAGGCGCGCAGCCGCTACGCCATGATCGTCAAGGTCTACCCCAACAGTCCCGCCGCGGTCTACGCGCAGGACGGCTTGGCCTGGTGCGACGAACTTTCGGGGCGGGAAGCCCAGGCCGTCGCGGATCGCCGAGAGCTTCAGGAGATGCTCAACTCCTCCACCTCCACGCTTGCCGCAGTGAACAACCTGGGCATCGCAGACAGCCTCTACGCTCAAAAGGACTATAACGACGCCTCCACGCTCTACCAAGGATTCGCCACGGCGCATCCCGATTCGCCCGCCTTGCCCGAGGCCCTTTACCGGGCCGGCATCTCTCTCTACCATCTCGGCTACTACAGCGACGCCGTCAAAAGCTGGCAGCAGCTTCTCACGCAGGCGCCGAACTCGCCCGAGGCAAAAAAGGCGTCTTTCAACTTGGCGGACACCCTCTTTCGCGCTCAAAAGTATCCGGACGCCCAAAAAGCCTATGAGGGCATTCTGGCCCGTTGGCCGTCGGATCCGTCGGCCGGCCTCTGTTATCTGAGACTAGCCCAGATTGCTTATCAAACGAAGGATGACGCCGGAGCGCTGGCTCAGGTCAAGGCGCTTTTGGACAACACGCCGCAGTCGGGAGAAGTTTCCCAGGCGCTTGATTTGGCCGAAGCAGTTTTTGCAAAGGATTCCAAGCAGAGCTTCCGCGATTTCTACTCAGGCTTTCTTCAAAGCAATCCGCAAAGCCCGGCGGCGGCGGCCGTGGACTTCCGTTTGGCCAGCGACTTCTATGCGGCCAAAGATTACGCCGACGCGGCCAAGGAATTCGAGAACTTCAGCGTCAACTACACGGATGATCCGCAGCTTCCCAAGGCGCAAATCTTCCTGGGCGAATGCTACTTCAACCTCGGGCGTTACGCCGACGCCGCATCCGCCTACAAGCGGTTCGCGGAGAACTTTCCCCAAGACAAGGACGTTCCACTGGCGCTATTCAAGGAAGGAAGCTCCTATTACAGCCTGAAAGACTACAACCGCGCGGCTGCGGCATACCAGCAGCTTCTATCCTCTTTCCCCGCCACGTCGTACGGGAAATCGGCTCTCTACAATCTCGCATTGGCCTATAAAGACGCCGGCGACTCGGACCATGCCGAGGAAATTTACGCGGAATATCTCAAGTCGGCGCCGGACGCGGCGCAAAGCCAGCAGGCGCTCTGGGACGTCTTTTCAATCGAACAGGGGCGCAAAGACTATCCCGGGGCGCTCAAGACCCTGCGGGAAATTTCCGCCTCCGCCGCGCCGGGAAGCGACGCGCTCCTCGACGCCTCCTATCAAATCGGCGCGCTGGAAAAGAAAACGGGCGATGACGCGAGCGCTCAGAAAGCCTGGGAGGCCATGATTCCCATGCGTCCCGCCTCCTCCCCCTACAGGCTCCAAGCGCTCATTAATCTATCCAAAATTTATGAAAAGGGCTCGGACTGGACCCAGGCCCTCGCTGTCTATAGGGACTTGGTCAAGAACGCCGATTCTCCGGCCGTGGCGCAAGCCGCCAAGCAGAGAATCGAGCAAATACGCTCCATGAACGGATCGGCCTCATCGAAACCGGGGACATCGCCATGAAAAAACTCTTCGCCGCCGCGCTTGCACTCTTGCTGGCCGCCGCGCCCGCTCTGGCTGCCGCTCCAGGCGGCGGCTCGCCCGCCGTCAAGGCGGCGCCGGACGCCGTTTATTTTTCGCCCAACGGCGACGGAATTCTCGATACCGCAATTTTTCATTTGGCCGTCTCGGCCCCGCAGAACGTCTCTCAATGGAGCTTCACCATTACCGACGCCCTGGGCCAGGAGATCAAAAGCTTCTCGGGGCAGGGCGCGCCGCCGGCGGTCCTGGAATGGGCGGGCAAGGACGAGAACAACGAGGTCATCGCCGACGGCATCTATTTCTACACCTTGAGCGTCACGACGCTGGCCGGGGAGAAGGTCGTGATGCCGGCCAAGCAGGTCATCTGCAGCCGGCAGCCGCCCTTCGCCCAGATCCGCGTTGAGCCCGCTATTTTTTCTCCGGAAGAGGGCAGCTCCAAGCCCATCGCGCATTTCAGCCTCCAGGCCAGCGATCCCTACGGCATGAACAGCTGGCTGCTGCGCATCACGGGAGGCTCCGCCATCAAATCCTTTTTCGGCAAGGGCATGCCGCCGTCCGAAATAGACTGGCATGGCCTCACCGATACGGGAGATCCGGCGCCCAACGGCCAATACGCCTTCACCCTGGCCGTGCGGGACATGGCGGGCAACACCACCGTCACCTCCCCGCAAACGGTGACGATAGACCGGACCGAGCCGACCATGCAAATCACGGCCACACCATCGATTTTCTCTCCGGGCGGCAACGGAACGAGCGCTTCCGTTAATTTCGTCATCCAGCCTCCGCCCGGTCACAAGGTCATTGAAAACTGGAAGCTCGCCATCAAGAACAAGGACGGCAAGACCGTCCGGACTTTCTCGGGCGCCGGCGAGCCGCCGCCGCAAGTTCCTTGGGACGGCAGCGGCGCGGACGGGAAAATTCTTCCCGACGGCGCCTATACCTACGCGCTCCTGAGCGCGGACCAGGCCGGCAACAGCGCGCTGACCATCCCCAAAACCGTCATTATCGACACCAAGCCCCCCCAGATTTCGGTCTCATTAAAGCCCTGGCTGATTTCCCCCAACGGCGACGGCTTCAACGACAGCGGCGTCTTCACCGTCGCGGCAAAAGACGAGAACGGCGTGGCCAGCTACGCCCTCGAGATTCGAGACGACGCCGGGAACTTGAAGCGCGCCTTCCGCGGCGCGGGATCTCCTCCGCGCCAAATCGAGTGGGCCGGACAAGACGACTCGGGCAATCAGCTCCCGGACGCCAAGTACGCCTACACGCTGGCCGCCGTCGACCAAGCCGGAAACAAGTCCGTCACCGCCCCGCAGACCGCCCAAATCGACACGACGCCCCCGGTCGTGCAAATCGCCGTTTCCCCGACTCTTATTTCTCCCAGCGGAGATCAGAAAAAGGCCATGTTCCAAATCGGCGAACAGGACGCCTCCGCCGTAGATTCCTGGACGCTGACCATTAGCGACTCAAAAGGCAAGGCCGTGCGAAAGTTTTCCGGCCAAGGCCCATTGAACGGCGAATTGGATTGGGACGGGACATCGGATTCCGGCGCGCTTGTCCCCGACGGCGACTATTCCTGCGTCTTCTGGACCCAGGACGTGGCTCATAACGCCATTACGCTCTCCCCTAAAACGGTCACCGTGGGCGCCGGACTTCCCCAGCTTTCCGCACAATCAAGCCTGCCGGACTTCTCGCCCAACGCGGACGGCGTCATGGACGCCGTGTCCTTCGCGCTCGGCGCCCACTCCTTCAACAAAATCGCAAGCTGGACTCTCGACATCGTCGATGCCAGCAGCATCCGCGTCCGCGAGTTTACGGGCCACGGCCGGCCTCCGGAGAGCCTGACTTGGAGCGGCGAACGGGACGACAAGAGCCCGGCCTCGGACGGCATTTACCGCTATATCTTCAGCGTCGTGGACTTGGCGGGCAATCGAAATTCCACCGCTCCGAAGGAACTTCAAATCGACACGACGCCGCCCGAGATCAACGCCAAGGTCTCGCCGACCTTGTTCGCTCCTAAAGGCACGGTCAATAAGGCTGTTTTTACCCTTTCCTACCGCGACGCAAGCCCGGCGGGAGCATGGGCGCTCAGCATCAAGAACGACAAGGGCCGCGTGGTCCGCTCGTTCTCCGGCAACGGCAGCATCCCTCCGCAGCTCACCTGGCACGGCAAAGATTCCAGCGGCAAAATCGTGCCCGACGCCTCCTACACTTATAATCTGAGCGTCGCGGACTCGGTCGGCAACAAATCCGTCCTGCCCGATCAAATCGTGCGCGTCGTGGACGCTCCTCCGCAACTCACCTTGTCCGTCCAGCCTGCGATTTTCGCTCCCGGCGCCGACACGTCCAACGATCGGGCTTTCTTGAGCGACACCGCCCGTTCGGCGGCCAATATCGCCTCTTGGAAGCTTTCCATCTCAAACGCTCAAAAGGACGAAGTCTGGGAAACTTCCGGAAAGGGCCACCCTCCCGAGCAGATCATCTGGGACGGACTTAACGACAAGCACGCGCCTTTTCCGGATGGGGAGTATTACGCGACCCTGGCCGCGACGGATGAAGTCGGCAATGAAGGGCAGAGCCCCGAAGCCTCCGTCACCATCAACAGCGCCAAACCGCAGCTGGTGGTCTCCGCAGAAGAAGAAACGGTCCCCAGCCTTATGCCTGAAATCCAGACTGAGGAGACCTCCCGGGGCATCGTCATCCCGCTGGCTGCGGAAGTCCTCTTCGAAACCGGCAAGGCCCAAATTAAGCCCGAGGCCTACGCGACCTTGGACGAGGCCGCCGCGGTGCTCAGGAAATACGCCGGGCGCCGCATCCTTATCGAGGGCTACACCGACAACGTGCCCATCCACAACCAGCAGTTTTCCTCAAACCTCAACCTATCGCGCGCCAGGGCAAAAGCAGTACTCGACTATTTCGTGGACAAGTCTCACCTGGACGGCTCCCGCATGTCCGCGGCGGGTTACGGAGACGCGCGCCCCGTGGCCTCCAATGGCACGGCGATGGGGCGCCAGCAGAACCGGCGGGTCGAGATCATCATCCCCAAAGAAAAGACGGCGGACGCTTCGGCGTCGGGAGCGGCTGACAATGCTCACTAAGCGGAGGACGGGGCAGTGGAGCGCGCTGGCGGCCGCCTGCTTGCTGGCTTGGACCGCAGGACCGGCCGACGCTCAGGACGCCGGATCCGGCACGGGAGTCAGCGCGTCCAGCGGAGTTCTTCAAAACGTGGTCGTTAAAGGAAACGAGCAGCAAAAACCCAGTTTGGCAAAGCCTCCTTTAAAGCTCAAAGCCGATCCGTATGCGGCCATCCGAAAATCCCTTAAACCGGACGACTCGCTTCTTCTAACAGACTCGCCGCAAATCCAGGGCTGGAGCCAAGCGCGACCTGGCCTGCTTCATAGCAGCGGCCTCATCGCACCGTGGAACGACGCCCTCAAGCAGTTGCCCGCCATCGTGATTCCAGCGCGAGCGGATCTGGCCGCGACCATTTCACAATCCGGCGCGGATCGCAAGGGACGAGGCTGGTCTTGGAGCCTCGATATCGTCGATGAGCAAGGAAAAGCCATTCGAAGCTTCGGCGATAGCGGCCTGCCCCCGGACGACCTCGTCTGGAAAGGGCAAAGCTCCGACGGATCCTGGATCAAAGCGGGCCATTCATACTCTCTCCTCTACCACTGGAGCAACGGGACGAAAATTCTCACGGCGGTTGGAAGGACGCTCGAATTTCCCGGGATCGTTCACCCTAATGCGAGCGGCTATTCCGTGAGCCTGGACTTCTCGCAGCTCTTTGAAAATCAAGGGCAAAGCGACTCCCTGGCCGATTCGGGCAAGACTCTCTTGCGCGCCGCCGCCGATTGGTTTAGGCGCGCCGCCTACGGAAAAGGCATCGCCGTTTCCGTTTCCGGCGCGGATGACGCGCAGGCCCAAACGCTCCAAGCCGAACTCGCCGCAGATCTTTCACTTTCACCGAACGCCATCACGCTCCAGTCCGCACCTTCCTCCGGCGGCGGCCAGAGCGCCGTCATCCGCCTCGGCGGAAGCTGAGCGACGAGAAAAGCCTCGAACCGTGAAATTCCCTCGCGAGTTCGCTATAATCCAAGGACTGGAAAGGTGCGTGAGCGGTTGAAACGGCACGCCTGGAAAGCGTGTAGGGTGTAACAGCCCTCGGGGGTTCGAATCCCCCCCTTTCCGGGTTTTCCACCTTGGACCTCTCCGAAAGACTCCGCGCCATTCCCGCATGGCCTTTTCTTTCCGCGGCAAGCCTCGCCATTCTAGCCAGCGCTCCTGCCCAGTATCTCGGCCGCCAGCAGGACGACCTCATCTACTTTATCGCGGCGCGCGCCTTAACCTTGGGCCACTACTATCTCTTGACCAGCCCCCTCCGCATCCCTCTGACCATGGCTAATCCGGGCCTTCCCGCGATTCTGGCCCCTTTGATCCTGCTTTTTGGAGCGAACCCGGGGGTCTGCCAATGCTTTTGCGCCTTGCTTCTGGCGACCACACCTTGGGTTCTATGGCTGTGGCTGCGCCGCCGGCATGGCCATTGGATCGCGCTGTTTATTTCCTTGCTTTTTGGCCTAAGCCCCATTGTCCTATCCCAGGCCGGAACCCTAATGAGCGAAGCGCCGTTTTTTTTATTCACTCTTCTCCTGCTGCTCTCTTTGGAAAATAAAGAGTCGGGAGCGCGATCGGGATTTCTCCTGTTCGCCGTCACCCAAATCCGCTCTTCCGGCTTGGCCTTTTTGCCGGGAGCGGCGAGCCGCTCTTGGCAGGAGGGAAATTGGAGGAAGTCGCTTTGGATCACCGTGCCGGCCCTTGCCGGCTTCGTCCTTTGGTCCCTATGGTCCTGGCACGCGGCAGGAGCGCTGCAAAAGACGCAAGAACTGGCCCTTTCCTACGCAGGGCGCTTCTGGAGCCTTTTGCCGTCGGTGGTTTGGGGCAACGCACGCTATTACTTAAGCGCCTGGGGATCCTCCTACATGCCTCAAGGCTGGGCTCCGGCGGGAGGGCCGGCTTTGGGCTGCGTGCTGGCCGTTCTTGCCCTGCGGGGAGCCGTCGTCATTCTTCACCGGCGCCCGACCGATCCGGCCGTCTGGATGCTGGCGGGATTTATGGCTTTGCATCTGATATGGCCATGGCATTACGACCGCTACCTGCTCGTGCCCCTGCCTTTTTTGCTGGATTGCGCGGCCTCGGCGCTTAAAAGACGCTGGATCGCGCCCGTCCTGCTTGCGCTTCTGGCAGGTCAAACCGCTTTTCAGTCGCCGCGATGGATGGAAGGAACCTCCTGGTCTAAAGTCGAGATGGCCCAAACCTACTCATGGCTTCGCGCGCACAGCCATCGCCAAGACGTTCTCTCCAGCGCCTTTTATGTCCGCGACGGATATTACGCCCGCCGGCCGAGCTTGCCTCTTCCAGGGCCGGCCTCCCCGCAGGAACTGGCCAACGACATGAAAAAATATCGCATCCGGTTTATCCTCTGGCAGAGCGGACTCGATCTGGGCTTGAGCCTCGGCAAATCGGCCGCCGTCCGAGGCATGCTGGAGGGCCTATCTCGAGATCTGAACGACAAGCGCCTCTTCCGCGCGATCTATAAAAACCCCGCGGAGCACAGCCGCATTTACGTCTTAAAGGCATGAGCGCGCTTATTGAAAGATCCCGCTTGCGGGCCCTGGCCATCCTGTCCCTGGCCGTCTTCGCGGCCTACGGCTCCTCGCTAAGAAGCAAGGCCTTCATCTACGACGATCAGGACCTCATCGCGGATAATCCTTTCCTGCACGAGGGCGCGGCGGGAATCCTTCCGGCCTTGTCCCAAGGCTACTGGGAATCAGTTTACGGCCAAGACGCCAAAGTCCAAGAATACCGCCCGGTGCTGATGTTGAGCTTCCTGGCGCAGACTTTCCTCACTGGATTTTCCGTCCCTGCCATGCGCCTGGGAAACATTCTTCTTCATCTTCTCGTCTGCTGGCTTCTTTGGGAAATTTTACGTCGAAAAATAAGCCCGGAAGCGGCTTTGGCCGGAGCTCTAATCTACGCCGTCATGCCCGTTCATTCCGAGGCGGTCGAGCTTTTAACCGGGCGCTCCGAAGTCCTTTCCGCCGCTTTTCTTCTTTCCGCGTGGCTCTGTCTCGAAAAAGAGACGGCCGGCGGCTTGGCGATGGGAACCGCTCTCTACGGATTGGCCGTTCTGACCAAGGAATCCTCCGTTTTGTTTCCAATTTTCATGGCCCTAAACGATTGGGTTTTTCTCCGTCGCAAACCGTGGCAAGAGAGATCGCGCGCGAGTCAGCTGGCGCTGTGGGCGGCGACCGCCGCGGCGCTGGCGCCGCGATTTCTGGCTCTTTCCGCACCTTTCCATGGAGGAATCCCCTACTTCCATGGCCGGTTGGTCGCCGGTCTGACCATGGCCAAATTCGGGCTGGAGCATTATCTTTGGCCCAGCGTAACCGGAACGGGCCTGTGCACTGATTATTCCCGACCTCTGATCGCCGATTCGAACCCCGCTTCTTCCGCAGCTTGGCTGATTCTTCTGGCCGTCGCCTCCGCCTATGCCCTAGCGGCCTGGGAAATCGCACGGCGAAGAAGCCGGTGGGCATTCTGGCTCCTGGCGCCATGCCTTTTTCTCTTGCCGACATCCCATCTCATCATTCCGCTGGATACTTTGGGAGCCGAGCGATTCCTTTATCTTCCGACCCTGAGCTTGGCTGCGGGCTGGGGGTTCTTATACTGGAAAGCGAGGCAAGCTGCGCCCAGGCTCGCCTTCGCCGCCTTAATCTGCATTTGCGTCGTTTACGCGCTTTTACTTTCTCAACGCAATCGCATCTGGGCCTCACCGCTCAATTTTGATCGGGCCGCCATCTCCTGCAATCCAGCCTCGGCCCCCGCCTGGGATGGGCTGGGCAGTGATTTAATCTCGGAGGGAAGAGCCTCCCAAGGAGCGGCGGCCTTAAACCGCGCCGCGTCTCTTAATCCCAATCTGGCCGATCCCTACTACAATATGGCCAGGCTGGAATTCTCACGCGGAGAAACGGTAAAAGCCGCGGGCCTGCTTCAAGAGGCCTTGCGCCGCGACCCGCAGTCGCCCGACGCCTGGATTCTCCTGGGGTTGTGCGGCGAACGCGGGCATAAGGACGCCGCCGCCTTGTCGGATTTTAAGACGGCGACCCGCATTGATCCCGGAAGCCCCTTGGCGCAATTCAACGCCGGACGCCTCTGCCTGGTCTTGTCCGACTTTGACTGTACTCGACGGCACTGGGGGAATTATTTGCGGCTGGCCCCGCAGGAGCCGCAAGCGGCCGCAGTGCGCGCCTGGCTTTCCCGGCTTAACGAAGGAAAGGGAATCCCCAGGGCAGCAGATAAAAGAAATTAACGATTGCCCCGAGAGCGAGGAA
>JAGWJU010000235.1 GCA_028865585.1 Elusimicrobiota bacterium
GAATCGTGGAACGGACCAACGCTTGGCTCCAGAACTTCCGCCGCCTCGTCGTTCGCCATGAGCGTTCCGCCCCCATCTTCCTAGGACTCATTCATATGGCCTGTGCTCTCATCGTTCTTCGGAAGGTTTCTGGATGACTTTTAATCATGCGGGCCTTCGTGAAGCAGCACGCGGCCCTGGAAAATCTGGACGGGCGGGGGTATACTCCCAGGCGCGATGCGAGACGCCTCGTGGCGGAGCTAAAGCCCTCGGCGGCCGAGGCCCGGCTGGCCCGGGAGTTCGTGGGGACCTGGCGGCTCCTTTCCTGCGAGCACCGCCGCGCGGACGGGACCACCGAACATCCCTTCGGCGCCGCGCCCTCGGGGCGCCTTGTCTACACGCCCGAAGACCGCATGATCGTGCTCATCACCGACCCGGACCGCCCCCTGGCGCGCTCGCCGCAGTTCTTTGAGGCCCAAGACGCGGAGTTGGCCTCCGCGGCCAGGGGCTGCGTGGCCTACAGCGGCCGCTGGCGCCTGCGCGGCGGCAAGGTCGTCCACGAGGTGGAGCAAAGCCTGTTCCCTAACTGGACCGGGCACGCGCTGACGCGCTTGGCCGACTTAAAGGACGGCCGCCTCACGCTCTCGACCGGCGTCTTCAAAACCGGCGCGGCTCGGCGGCTCTGTCTATTTGCTTGCGCTTCCGTCGACGCGGTAGGCCACGAAGGCCGGGCGGCCGGCCGGATCGCGGAACGTCTCGGCTCGCGTCAAGCGCAGCCCCAGCGCCTTGGCCTCGGCGTGCAGCCGCGCGGCCGCGGACGCGCCCGTGCCGTCGTTTTCGGTGAGAAAATAGGGTCTGTCCTTGCGAAGCAGCCATTGCCTCCAAGGAATCCGGTAGCCGGCGGGCATCCACTCGGGCCACGAGACGAGGACGGCCCGGCCCTGCGAGAAATACGGCGCGGCATCTGTGAAGGGCTGCGACAAGGAGATGATGGGAATCCGCGCCTCCGCGCCCGCCCAGCGGGAGGCCTCGATGACCAGCGGCGACATTTCGTACCATCCGTGCGCTGAGACGTCCACATTCTCTTTGCGAAACAGCCGAAGAGTTCCGAAAAACTGGGCGGCGCAGGCCGCGGCCAGGGCGGCGGCGGCGGCGGCTCGCGGCCGCCCGACCGGAACGGCCGCGAGCCAGGAAACCGAGAGCACGGCGAGAATGGGGAGCAGTGCCGTCAGGTGGCTGATGGTCTCGGTCGTCGGGCTGACCGCCGAGATAAGGAAGTAGCCCAGCGCGATAATCCACAACGCTGCCCAAGAGCCCCACAGCGTGCGCCGGCGCCAAGAGTCGCGGAGGGTGGCGCCGAGAGAAACCAAAAGCAGCGCGGCATAGAGCCGGTGCCACGGCTCCCGCGCCAGAATGTACCCGGTGCCGTCGCACATGCTCTTCAACAGATCGAGATTGAACTTCGCGTTCGTCCAATACGCCAGGTTGCTGCACGCCGCCTGGCCGGGCGCGCCGCAAAACTCGGTATTCCGCCAAACGGAGTCATGCGCGTAAAATACGACGCTGACCCAACCGTGGGCCGCGTTGTAGGCGAGGATGGGAAGCAGGAAAAATCCGGCCGCGGCCGCGCAGCCCGCGGCGAGCCGCCGCCGCGCCGCCGCGGATTGCGGCAGCAGGGCCGGAATGTGCCTCCAGGCCAGCGCCGCGTAGAGCAGCAGCCCGGCGCCCAGGCCCGCCACCCACGCCCGCGTGCAGAAGCCAAGGGAAAAAGCGGCGCAGGCCGCCCAGGCGTGCGCCGGCTTGCGCGTGCGGACGTAAGAGAGGGCAAAGCACAAGGCCCAGACCGACGCCGCCACATCCGGCGCGCTCACGAACTCGCTGCGCGTCACCGCCATCGCTGGACAGACGGCCAACAGGATGGCGGAGAGAAGCGCCGCCATCCTGCTCTTCGTGGCGAGAAACGCCAGGCGCCAGGTGCCCCACAGCGCGAGCAAAAACATGAACGCGGAGTAGCTCCGCAGGGCCGCCAGAGTGCAGCCGCCCAGGGCGACGAACGGCGCCAGAAGATAGATGCCCCAGGGCCCGTGGAAGAAGTTATACATCACGGGAACGTTCCACCCGAAAATGGAGGCGCTGGGCCCATGGAACATGTTTGGGATTTGATGCACCCAGGCGTAGGCCGCGGCGCCGCCCTGCGTCTCGCCGGTAAAGACGCCTTGATACGGCCAGATGCGGCGCAAAAGCGCGAGGAAAAGCCCCCAGGAAAAAAGCACCGAGACGAGCTCGCACAAGCGCGCGGCGCGAGCGTTCATGCGCCCGGCGTCACGCCCGCGGCCGCGGCCCAATTGCGGAAATCCCTGCGGCCGGGATAATCCTTGAGCAGGCTCTTATACGCCGCGTGGGCCCGGGCCTTTTGCCCGAGCCCCTCCAACGCCTGGGCTTCGAGCAGCCGCGCCGCCGGATTGCCCGGGGCCGACGCCAGGCTGCGCCGGGCGCACTCAAGCGCCCGCGCGTTTTGCCCCTCGCGGCGGAACATTTCCCCCGCATCCAAGAGAACCCGCGGCCAGGTCTTGAGCAGGACCTGGCCGAAGCCCGGCGCCCAAGGCCAGAGCGGGCGCGCGAGCACCGGCGCGGGGTCAAACAGCGTCCTAAGAAAAATCCGGGGGCCGGCGGCGTAGGCCGGCCGCATCATCGCGACGGCGGCCTCGTCGGGCGGCGCCTGGTCCGGATGGGGCACCGCGTTCCCCGCGGCCGCGAGCAGCTGCTCTTGCGCCGTGACGCGCTCCGGCCGCCGCCACTCCGGCCGCCGCGCGGGCGGGCGCAGGGCCGCGTCGCCGGGAAAGGCCGCCCAAAGCATGGCTTGAAGCACCGTCGGGTCCTCGTCAAACCACCAGTGGCAGTTGTCGCGGAACAGCCC
>JAGWJU010000236.1 GCA_028865585.1 Elusimicrobiota bacterium
ATGACGAGCTACCGGCTCTCCGCGCAGCTCTCCGGCGCGCAGGACCGGGCGCTTTTCGGGAATCTTGACCGCCAATTGGCGGCGTACATGGTCGAGCAGCAGCAGTGGATCGGCTTGCGGACGGCCGGCGGCCTTCCATCGGCCCAGACGCGGCAGCTCACGCGGCGGCGCGGCGGCATCGACAAGCTGGTCAAGACGCTTATCGCCGTGAAGAACGAGAACATCGCCAAGCTGGAAAGCCGCCGGGCCGCGGTGGATCGCGCCAGCCGCGTCGTTCTGTGCCTCATCCTGGCGACGGGCGTCCTGGTCGCTTTGGCGCTGCTCTACTTCTTGACCCATTACTTGGTGGAGCCCCTGCAGTCGCTTCAGGTTTACGCGGGAACATGGAAGTTAGGCGAGGAGTGGGCGCTCAATCGCCCGCCTGAGAGCCCGGAGATGGCCGATTTGTTCGGCACGCTCCGGCGGTTGATGGAGCAGTTGAACCGCCAATACGCCCGGGAGCACGAATTGGCGCAGTTCAAGACCAAGCTCGTCTCGATGGTCAGCCACGAGTTCAATAACGCTTTGAGCGTCATCCAAGGCATCACCTCTCTGCTTCAAGACAGCGAGCCCTCCGGCGCGGGCGACGACAAACGCGCCAAGTACTACGCGCTCTTGGGAAGCCAGGTCCGCGCGCTGATCGTCGCGGCCACGAACCTGCTCAACCTGGGGCGGATGGAGTCGGGCCAATTCGCCGTCAAGCGGCGCCCGGTCGACCTCGGCCCGATGATCAAGGACGTCGCGGAGCGCCTCTCGCTTCTGGGCGAGCGCAAGAAGATCCGGATCAAGGTCCTGCTGCCCCCCGCCCCCGTGCCGGTCCAGGCCGATGCGGAGGTCCTCTCTCTCGTGGTGACGAACTTGGTGAGCAACGCGATTAAGTACACGCCCGAGGGCGGCGACATCGCCGTCGGTCTCGAAAGGCTTCCGGACGGACGGGATGTGCGCGTCTACGTGCGGGACACGGGGATTGGAATTTCCAAGGAAGACCAAGAGCGCGTCTTCGCCGCTTATTATCGGACGGAAAGCGGCAAGAGGGAGGCCCAGGGCTTCGGGGTGGGCCTGTCCCTGGCGCGCGCGGCCGTGGAGGCGCATGAGAGCGTCCTGCGGCTGGAAAGCGCGCCGGGACAGGGTTCCACCTTCTTTTTCATCCTCGCGGCCGCCTAGCGCGCGCCGGACTTGCCGTTTCCGAAGTAGAACCTGACCCCCAGCCCGCCGTCCGCGCCGACATCCTGATCCGGCGCGAGGCGAAAGACCGGGCCCGCTTCCGCGAAGAACTCGATGGGATGGTTTTGCACCCAATAGGAGAGGCCGGCGACCGTGCGGATGCCGAACTGCGGATCGCTGGCCGTCTCCAGGCGCGGGCCGAAGCCGACGTAGCCCGCCAACTTCCCCTTCGACGGCTTGGGGAACAGGTCCCACGAGTTGAACAGCAGATCGCCGTAGAAGACGGCGTTGTCGCTGAAGCCGATGCCCCCGTCGATGGCCATGGTGCCGTCGAGCCAGTATTTCGCGGTCATGCCCGTTGGGCTTCCGGCGATGATTCCCAGTCCGACCGTGCCCGCTTGCTGCGCGCGGGCTACGGCGGCCAGCATCAGCATGCAGCAGCCGATGATCAGCTTCTTTTTCATTGGTTCTTCCTCCTTGTTACGGCGCACGGCTTTGCGTTCGCGGCGCGCGCTCCCGGTCCGGGAAGAGGCCCAGGAGCCGGACGGCGGATTGCCGCAAGTCCTCGGGAGAAAAAGGCTTTTTAAGATATTCGTCCACTCCGCTCTCGAAAGCCAGGATGTTGCGCCCCTCTCTGTCGTAGCCCGTGATCGCGAGGATCCTCATTCCGTAGTGTTCGCGGTTTTGCAGAACGCGGCGGCAGAGCTCGATGCCGGAGAGCCCGGGCATCTCGATGTCCGTGATCAGGAGATCGGGGCGGAAATCCGCGATTTTGGCGAGAGCCTTTTCCCCGTCCTTGGCGGTGGCCACGCGGGCGCGTTTCCAGAGGCCCTCCAGGACCTCGACGATGACGAGCAGCTGATCGGGGTTGTCGTCCGCGACGACGATGCGGGGCCCGCTGTCGACGGCGCCGGGCACCGGCACGCCGCGCCGCTGCAGCGATTTCCGGAGGTCCTTCCAATGGATGAGGTCCCCCTCCGGCCCGCGGTGCAGCGGCGCGGCGTCCTCGCGCAGCCAGGAGCGCAGGATTCTGCCGCCGACGCCGCAGAGCTTCGCCGCCTCTCTGACGCTCATCAGATCGTCCTTCTCCATGTCCGCGCCTCCCGCCGGTCTTCTTCGGCAGGCATAGTTTGGGATCCGCGAATCAAATGAGCGTCAAATGATCCGTAAGAAAGGGTCAAATCCCATCGGAGGGTCCGGCGGGCGCGGCGCCGCTTTAGCCGTCGAAGCGGTAGCCGAGGCCGCGGACGCCCACGATTTTATCCGCCAGCGCGCCGCCCAGTTTCTTTCGCAGGCTGGAGACGTGGACGCCCACCGTGTGGGGATCGTTGTAATCGGCGGGGTCGTAGCCCCAGACGGTTTCCAGCAGGTAGGGCACGCCGAGGATGCGGCGCGGCTTGCGCAGGAAGGTCTCGAGCAAATCGAATTCTTTCCGGGTCAAGTCGACGAGGCGCCCTTTGAGCGAAGCCGTCCGGGCCTCGAGGTCCAACTCCAGATCATGGTACTTCACCTTGGCTCGTGGGCCGTCAAAAGCCGCGTGGCGGCGCAGAACGGCGCGAATTTTCGCGGCGAGGAGGCCCGTCGAAAAGGGCTTCCCCAAATAGTCGTCGGCACCCTGATCGAGCCCTTCCGTTTGATCCGGCTCGCCCTTGTGGACCCCGGACATGAGGATGACGGGAATGCCCCGGAGCT
>JAGWJU010000237.1 GCA_028865585.1 Elusimicrobiota bacterium
AGGACTTCCGCACCAAGTGGATCAATTCGGAGCCCGCCTCGCTGGAAGCCACGCCCTTCCCGGCAGGAGCTTCTTTAAGCCAGCTCGGCCTGCGCAAGATGGCTCTGCCCGCGGATTCGGGGCGGAACTTCATCACCGAGGACATCCGAAACCGCATCACCTGGAACATCGCGCGCGTGGACGCGCCCGCGGCTTGGAACTACACCCAGGGCGCTGGCGTCAAAGTCGCGGTCATCGATACGGGCATCGACTACAACCATCCCGATCTCTCCATGAATGTGGCGGGCGGCTACAACGCCGTCACGGGCTCCAACGCCAAGTCCTCCTACATGGACGACAACGGCCACGGCACGCACGTCGCCGGCATCATCGCGGCCGACGGCGAGCGCCTGGTCGGCGTCGCTCCTCACGCCAAGCTTTACGCCGTCAAGGTACTGGACGCCGACGGCAGCGGAGACTTGAGCAACGTCATCAAGGGCGTCATCTGGGCGACCAACGAGCGCATCCCGGTGGCTAACATGAGCCTGGGCACGGACCAGCCGAGCCCCGCCCTGGAACAGGCGGTGGAGTACGCCGCCCTGGAGGGCACGGTCATCGTGGCCTCGGCCGGCAACTCGAGCGGAGGCCCGGTGAGCTATCCCGCCGCCTATCCCTACGTCATCGCGGTCTCGGCCAGCGATTCCAGCAACAAGCTCGCCTCTTTTTCAAGCGTGGGGCCGCAGGTGGCTTTCATCGCGCCCGGGCAGGACATCCTCTCTTCTTGGCTCAACGGCGGCTACGCCAACATCTCCGGCACGTCCATGGCCGCACCGCACATCACGGGCCTTGTGGCGCTCTCGCTCTCGCAAGGATACTTGGGCTTAGGTGGCCCCGACGGCGTGCTCGCCCAGCTTCAGAAAGCCGCTCACGAACTTCCCGGCGTGGCGCAAAACGCGCAAGGCCGCGGCTTCGTGGATGCGCTCAAACTGGTCCAGTAGGAACGGGGAACTAAGGCTTCTTGGCGGGCACCGGTGCCAAAGCTCCGGCCGGCGAAGTCGAAATCGAAACAGCCGCCGCGGAAGCCGTCGACGCCTCGACGGACGGTTCCGGCGAGACATTCCCATCGACAAGCACCCGGGCAAAGGCTTTATCCTCATTGGCGGCCAAATAGGAGGTGGTCCCGGCAGGCAACCCGGGGCTTCGGGCCAAATCTTTCTTGAACTCCCCAAAATCCAGCGTGCACAAAGACCACGCTTGGCCGGGCGCCACCCAGCGCGCGCCGATGACGGACTTGGTCTTAAGCACGTCCATGGCCGCGCGGCGCAAAGAGACTCCGGAGTCCACGCTCAACGGAGGCGTCGAGGAAGCGCTGGAGAAAGAGACATCTAGACCAACGGCGAGCGCGTCCAGATAGCCGCTCATGGCGCGCGCGATGGCGGCCTGGGCTTGGTCGTCCGCGCCCTGGCGCAGAATCCTGGCCTTGGCCGGGGCCACGAAATGGCCCACGCCCCGGAAGAGCTCCTTCCCGTCCAAGCTCACGACGCCGCTGGGGGCGGACGCCCAGGAAGGCGCCGGCCCTTTGGGGCCTTCCGCGCCGAACCAGCAGCCGGATAAAAGCAGGGGCAGGAGCAAAACGCCCAAGGCAAGCTTGTCTTTCAACCGCGTCTCCAATGCCTAGTTGATATAATAAGGAACCATGGCGAGTCAAGGCGCGGCCCCGGCCCTGCCGGATCTTCCCGAGTTCCTTTCGGCGTCCTGGCGCCTGTTCAAGGCGCGCTGGACGGTCGCCATCGCCATCACCGTTCTGGGCGCGGCGGCTTCCCTGGCGGGCGCGGCCGTACCGTTTTTGTGCGCCGTTCCCCTCTGGGGCCACGTGCCGGCCGTGCCGCTTCTGGCCCTGGCCGCCCTCGTCGCGGTCTTCGCGTTTTTCTGGCTCTCCTCATGGACGCCGATTGCCATGTTCGAAGCGGTCCTGGACGACTCGCCCTCGGCGCCGGACGTGTGGGGCTGCATCTCGAAAAGCCGGAATAAGATCGTGCCCTTCTCCTGGACCTACATCCTCTTCTTCCTTCTGATTTTCTCCGGCTTCTGGCTTTTTGCGGTTCCGGGCCTCTATCTCTGCGCCGCCCTCTCCGTGGCCACCATCGCCTGCGTGGCCGAAGGCGTCTCCGGCTTGGCGGCCATGGAGAAAAGCCTCTACTACGTGCGCGGCCGGTGGTGGCCGACCTTCCTGCGCCTCATCGTCATCGGCCTAGTCGGCTTCATCCCCAGCGTCATTCCGGTGCTCGGCTTGGTCATCAGCGCGCTCATCTCGCCCCTGCCGCTGGCCATGGTGGCCGTGCTCTACAAGGACCTGCGCGCGACCCGGGAAGCCCAGGGACCGGCCTACGCGCCCAACCGCCGCGCGCGGCTTTGGCTTCTTTCCGCGCTTTTGGGCCTGCTCGTGCCCCTCCTCCTCGCGTCCGCGATCTCCAAGGCCATGCGCGGCAATCCTGATTTCGAGGCGCAGTGGCAGTCTTGGGAAAGCCGGGGCCCGGGCGCCGGGTTTTCGAGCCAGCGGCTCTCGGGGCTGAAGAAACCGCAAACCGGATCAAGCCGCCCATGAGCGCCACGCGCGGCAAGGGCCGGCTCTCCAAAATCGCGGTCATGGCCGCGGGCATTCTCCTTTCCGCCGCCATCCTGGCCTACCTCATCCTCATCCACGTCTCCAAGCTCCTGGTCATCGGCTCGCACATCGAGTGGCGCTGGGCGTGGCTGGCGACCGCCTGCGCCCTGGGCAGCTACACCATGGTCGGCTTGGCTCTGGACGAGGCGCTCCTCATCCTCGGCTACGGGCTGTCCTTCGCGGAGCTTCTGGGCATCGCGCTGGTCTCGACCTCGGTCAACTACTTCGTCTCCTCGGCGGGCGCCA
>JAGWJU010000238.1 GCA_028865585.1 Elusimicrobiota bacterium
GATCGCACTGGAAAGCACGGAAGACCCGGCCTACGCCGCGTGCCGCGCATTCATCGCGGCCCATCCGGGACGGGAGGTTGAAATCGTCGTTTCCGGCCCGGCCGGCAACCGCATGGGGAAAATCCACAACATGATCGCGGCTCTGCCCCGCGCCAAGCACCCCCGTCTGATTTTCTCGGACGCCGACACCGTCGCGCCGCCCGGCATGTTGGCCGAGACCAGTTCGGCGTTCCGCCGCGGATACGACGCGATCTACGCGATCCCCTACCATCTAAAAACCGACAGCTTGAGCGGCTACCTCATGCAAATCGCCTTCGGCCACGGGTTCAGCGTCGCCGTGGCTTTGGGCTACTACCTCGGAAGCTTTCATTTCTACGCCGGAGCCTGGATGGCCTACAGCAAAGACATCCTCGGCAAAATCGGGGGGCTTGAACCCTTTGCGCATAAAATCGCGGACGACTTCGCCATCGGCGACGCGGCCTCAAGATCCGGAAGCCGCAAATATCTCTTGCACTCCCGCATCGGCGTGCATGAGGACGACCGCACCTTCGGAGAATCCCTGCGCCATTTGGCCAAATGGGCCGCCATCATCCGCAGCTGCCTGCCAGGCGCCTACGCGCTCTTGCCGCTATTCGATGGCCCGCTCGTGGCCTTGGCGGCGCTGACTCTGGCGTTTTTCTCCGGATTTTCAACGGCGCCGGCGCTGGCCCTTCTGGCTGCGGCTTCCGTTTCGCGAGCCCTAGCCGGAATTCTGCAGGATGCGGCGCTTCAGGAATCCTTTATGTCATGGCACGCCTACGCGGGCTTGCCCTTGGTCGACGCGTTGAACGTGATTCTCTGGCCCTTTGGCTTCCGCACCAGCATACTCTGGCGAGGCACGCGCTACAGGCTTTCGGCCGGCGGCAACGCCAAAGTGATTTGATTTATAATCTAAAACCAACAAGGAGGTTTTTCCCATGAAACTATCGCGATTCTCCCTCGCCGTTCTTTTGTGCGCGGCTCCCGCTTCGACGCTCCGGGCGCAGATGCCCACGCCGGTCCTTCCCAAGGACCTTCAATATGCGCACTCAATCGAGTTTTCCGCCATAGACGCCGAAGTTTACCGCATGGCATGGCCCATTGTGCGGGCCGCCGCCAGACGCCAGAAAGGCAAATGGGCCGTGGTCCTAGACATCGACCAGACGGTTCTCGATAACGCCGCGTTCCAACAGCAGTTAGGCAGCCGGACGTTCTCTCAAAAGATTTGGAAGAGCTGGACCAAGCTCGCCGATGCCGCGGCCATCCCAGGCGCGCGTACTTTCCTCGATAAGGTCCGGGCTCTGCCACGCGGCGAAATCGTGTTCATCACGGACCGGGGCGACGATGAGGCTGCGGGCACTCTTAAGAACCTGAAGGATCAAGGGCTCTTCAAGCCGGGAGACGTTTTGCTCACCAAGAAGGACGCGGCCGACAACAAGGGCGCGCGCCGCGAATGCGTGGAGAAAGCCCTAGATCCGCGCTGCAAGGCGCAGGGGCCTAGGACCATCACCGCTCTCTTTGGCGACAGCGCACGGGACTTCGAGGAGCTGCACGGACGCGAGATGCAGACGCGCGGCCGCGAAGGCATTTCACGCTTAGCCGGGATCAAGTATTTCGTGCTTCCGAACCCCATGTACGGGCAGTGGGAGAACGGCTACAAGTGAGCCAAGCGCGCGTCCAGCTCCATGCCGGAGGGCCTTTAAGCTCCTCGGCTAAAGCGGCGCTCGCGGCCTTCTTCGGAGAACGGCGCAAAGTCGCCTTTCTGACCGCGGCGAGCCTCAATAACGAAGAATCCTATTTCGAGCGCGTGCGCCAGGCGCTCGAGCCCGCGCAGCCTCAAGGGGCCGGACTCTCTCTTCTCCATCTGCGTTGGGACCGCCAGCCTCTCGAAACGCTCGGCCGAGCCGAAGCCCTTTTCGTAGGCGGCGGCAACACCTACGCGCTTTTGCAGCGCCTGCAGTCCTCGGGTCTCTTGGACGCCGTGCGCGACAAGGTCCGCGCCGGCCTGCCCTACGCCGGATCGAGCGCCGGCTCAAACGTGGCCGGCCCGAACATTCTCACCACCAACGATTGGAACGTGGTCGGGCTCTCCCGCTTCGATGCCTTGGGTCTCGTTCCTTTCAACATCAACCCCCATTACAAGGAAGCCGATCCGGCCATGGCCCGATTCAGCGAGACGCGCGACGACCGCATTGCGGAGTACCACGCAGTCCGCGCGAACCCGGTCCTAGGAATCGAGGAAGGTTCCTGGGTCGAGGCCGAGAGCGGCCGCGCGGAGATCCTTGGCCTTTCGCGCGCCAAATTTTTCCGCCGCGGCCAGGCGCCGCAATGGCTGAAATCCGGCGAGGCTCTGCCTCTTCCGCCTTGGCCTTAACCCGAAGCGAAATGGTAAGATGGCTCCATGAATTTCGATTTTGACGCCGAGCACGCCGAGCTTCAGCGCCGCGCGCGCGAGTTCTGCCAAAAAGAAATTGCCCCCAAAGCCCAGGCCAACGATGCCAAGGAAACTTTCCACTGGGACACCGTGCCGGCCCTGCGCCGCATGGGATACTTCGGCATCACCTTCCCCAAAAAATACGGCGGCTTGGGCCTGGATGAGCTCTCGCTCTGCCTGATTTTGGAAGAGCTGGGCGCGGCCGACGCCGCCGCGGCGCTCACCATCGAGTCCCACAACGGCTTGTGCACCAACCACATCTACCTCAACGGCAGCGAAGAGCAAAAGTCCAAATACCTGCCGCTTCTGACCTCGGGCGAGATGCTGGGCGGCTGGGCGCTGACCGAGCCGGGCTCGGGCTCCGACGCCGGCGCGGCCAAGACCAAGGCGGCCTTCGACGGCAAGCAATGGATTTTAAACGGCTCCAAGACCTTC
>JAGWJU010000239.1 GCA_028865585.1 Elusimicrobiota bacterium
GCGCCGGCCTTTGGGGCGGCGAACCGCTGGCGCCCTTAGACGCCGTGCGCATGGCGCGGCACTACATGTGGTTCGACTCGGGCAAGGCCAAGCGCGAGCTCGGCTACTCCCCCCGTCCGGCCGAAGACGCCCTGCGCGAGGCCGTGCGCTACTTCACGGACAACGGCTACGTCAAAGGCCGCGCCCACAAGGCTGAAAAGGATTTAGCTCCGGCATGAACGCAATGACGGAATCGCCCGCCTCCCGCGACACGGCCCGCCTCCGCCCCGCCCGGGTCCTTCTTTGCGCCGCGACGCGCTGGGAAGCGGATCCCTTGGCCAAGCGGCTGGGTTTGAACGCCGAGACCGAGGGTTTATCCCTCGGCCGGGCCGGCAAAACGCCGGTGGAACTCTTAAAGACCGGCATGGGCGCGGACAACGCCGCCCGCGCCTTGGCGGCCCTGCCCGCCTCGCGGAATTTTTCCTGCGTCCTGAGCGTCGGCCTGGCGGGCTCCCTGCAGGCCCAAGCCCAGCCCGGCGATCTCGTGGCGGATTTTTCGGAAGGAAACGACTCGCTCAAGGAGGCCGTCCGCGCCGCCGCGCAAAAAGCGGGCGCCGTTCTTCGCTTCGGCGCCATCGCCGATTCCCCGGCCTCCGTCCTGGCGCCCGCGGCGAAAAAAGCCCTGGGCGAGAAGACCGGAGCCATGGCCGTGGACATGGAAACCGCCGCGGTGCGGCGCTGGGCCAAGGCCCGGGGCCTTTCCGCGCCGGCTTTGCGCGTAATTTTGGACGGAATGGACGACGAGATCCCGATGGAAACGCCGGCCGGCGAGGACGCCGCGAGCCTGATTAAATTCGCGGCCGCGCACGCGGGAGAGCTGGGCCGGCTTTGGTCCATCGGGCGGCGCCAGCGCCGCGGCATGGCCGTCCTGGCCCAAGTCCTGGAGGAGTTCCTGCCGTGCCTGTGACCGAAACCAGACTCGACGCTTATCTCAAAAGCCGCCTGGCCCTGGCGGACAAGGCCCTGGCCCAGCTCTTCAGACCCAAGAGCGGCGAGCCCAAGACGATTCGCGACGCCATGCGCTACTCGATTTTCGCGGGCGGCAAGCGCCTTCGGCCCATCCTGCTCATGGCCGCGGCCGAAGCCTGCGGGACCAAGGCGGAAAAGGTTCTTAAGGCCGCCGCGGCGATGGAGATGATCCACACCTACTCCCTCATCCACGACGACTTGCCCGCCATGGACGACGACGATTTGCGCCGCGGCAAGCCCACCAATCACAAGGTTTTCGGCGAGGCCATGGCGATTTTGGCCGGGGACGGGCTTCTGACCTACGCCTTCGAGGCCGCGGCGGACAACGCCCGCGCGCTGGGCCTTGACGCCCGCTCGACGGCCGAGCTCATCCGCGCGCTGGCCCAGGGCGCGGGAACCCAAGGCATGGTCGGCGGACAGGTGGCCGACCTGGAAGCCGAGGAATGGAAGGGCAAGAACCACGGCTTTAATCCCGCCCGCGTCCTGGAGCAGATTCACCTCAGGAAAACCGCCGCGCTCATCGCCGCGAGCCTGGAAGCCGGCGCGATTCTCGCCGGGGCTTCCGCGGCCAGGCGCCGCGCCCTGCGCGAGTACGGCGAGGCCATGGGCCTGGCCTTCCAGATCGCGGACGACGTCTTGGACGTGGTCGGGGACAAGAAAAAGCTCGGCAAGAACGGCTCCGACGCGCAGAACCAGAAGCTGACCTACGCCGCGCTCTACGGCCTGGACAAGGCCCGCGCCAAGGCCCGGGCGCTCGTCGCGCTGGCGCACCGCAAGATTTCACCGTTCGGACCCAAAGGCCAAATCCTAGGGGATCTGGCCGATTACGTGATTGCGAGGGACCGTTAAATGGAACTTTTGGACAAGATCAACAGCCCGGAAGATTTGCGCAAGTTAAGCGTCGACAAGCTCCCCAAAGTCGTCGCCGAGGTGCGCGAATATCTCATCAACACCGTCGCCAAAATCGGCGGGCACTTCGGCTCGAGCCTGGGCTGCGCGGACATCACCGTGGCCCTGCACTATGTCTTCAACACGCCCAAGGACAAGCTGGTCTGGGACACCGGGCACCAGACCTACGGCCACAAGGTCCTGACCGGCCGCCGCGAGAAGCTCGCCAACATCCGGCAGTTCGGCGGCATCTCGGGCTTCTTGAAGCGCAGCGAGTCCCCCTACGACGCCTTCGGCGCCGGGCACGCCTCGACCGCCATTTCCGCCGCGCTGGGCATGGCCGTCGCGCGCGACTTGAAGGGCGAGAAGAACAAGGTCGTGGCCGTGGTCTCGGACGGCTGCATGACCGGCGGCGAGTCCTACGAGGGTCTGCAGAACGCCGGCATGCTCCAAAGCGACCTGCTGGTGGTCTTAAACGACAACCAGATGTTCATCTCCCACCGCGTGGGCGCCTTGGGCGTGTTCCTGACCAAGCTGCTGACTTTGGGCGCGGTGCGCGGCGCCAGGGAATCGGTGGCGAAATTCCTGGCGCGCTTTAAGTTCTGGGGCGCCAGCATCATGCGCTTTGCCAAGCGCGCGCGCGTGCTCCTGTTTCCCGGCATGCTCTTCGAGGAGATGGGCTTCGCCTACTTCGGTCCCGTCGACGGCCACAACGTGACCCGGCTGGTCGAGGTCCTTCAGCACATCAAGGAGATCAAGGGCCCGGTGCTTCTGCACTGCGTCACCAAGAAAGGCAAGGGCTACGCCCCGGCCGAGGCCGACGCCATCAAGTGGCACGGCCCGGGCAAGTTCGACCCCGCGACCGGCGAGTTCGCCAAGTCCGCCGCGGCCAAGCCCCAGCCGCCCTCCTACACCGCGGTTTTCGCCAAGGCCATCGCCAAAGAGAGCGAACGCGACCCGCGTGTGGTCGGCATCACCGCCG
>JAGWJU010000240.1 GCA_028865585.1 Elusimicrobiota bacterium
GACGCGTCCTTTTTCGCGCTTGACGGCAACCGCCTCATCTTTGACGTGATGCAGCCGGACATCCCCCCTCGCCGCGGCCTCCGCTTCGCGCAGGACGAATTCGATGTAGCGTCCGTAAAAATGCCGCGGCGCGAACATGGCTCCGTCCGCGCGGGCCCCCTCCTCAAACCCAACCCCCGGAGACTTTTCGTTGAGCCAGCGCAAGAAATGTCCCGGATCGTCGGGCCACGCGCTCATCTGCCCGGCAGGAACGTTGAGGAGATGGCCCAAATCGCGCGTTCCGTAAGCCGCGCCGCGGGCCGGAACGTCTTTTTCTATCAGGTAAATGTCTAAAGGTTCCCCGGCGAGCCTAAGAATCTGCGCAGACACGGCGCAGCCGGAAAATCCCCCGCCGATGACGGCGATGGAACGGAATTGCTTAAGGAGCGGCCGGCTGCTTCCGACTTCCTTCATAATCTGGCCTCCGGTTAGGCATCAATTCTAGCGCAATCCCGGCGCGCCGTCCAGGCGGCGGGACCGCTTGCTAGAATAATAGCGGTGACGCCATGCGCATCCGGCTGCTGACCTACAACATTCACAAGGGCGTGGGAGGAATCGACCGGCGCTACGACTTGGCCCGCGCTGCCCGAGTCGTGGCTCATTATTCGCCGGACGCCGTCCTGCTGCAGGAAGTTCTGGATTCGGCGCCGCATGCCGGACAGGCCGGGGATTTGGCCGCCCTCCTGGGTTACCGCCACACGACTTACGCGCCGCACACCAGGCGCTGGTCCGGCGCCCAATACGGCAACGCCATCTTCAGCCGCCACCCTATCGCGGAGACCGGACATATCGATCTGACCGTCCCCCCAAAAAAGCGCCGGGGCGCCCTCCACGCCCGCATCCGCGTGCGCCTGCCTTCCGGGCGCTCGCGCACGCTCCATGTGTTCAACCTCCACCTGGGCCTCTCCGGCATCGAGCGCAAAATCCAGCTTCGCCGCTTCCTCGAAAAAAGCCCTTTCGCCCATTTGCATTCGCGCGCCGCCATCGTGGTCGGCGGCGACTTCAACGACGTCTGGGGAACCTTGGGCAAGGACCTCCTTTTGCCCGCGGGATTCCACGGCACGCCGCGCCTGCCCACGTTTCCGGCCTTCGCCCCGCTGCGCGCGCTTGATTCCCTCTACATCCGCGGGGACATCCGCATGGTCCACGATCAGCGCGGCGGCATCGACATCGCCCGCGCCGCCTCCGATCACCTGCCTCTCATCGCGGACATGGAACTTGAATGAGAATTCAGCGGCGGGCGCTCGCAGGCGCTATTCTTCTTGCCGCCCTGGCCGCGGGCCGCGGCCTGCGGGCGCAAAACGCCGATTTCATGTCTCCCCGCGCCGGCCAGTGGGATTTGGACGTCTTCGAAATGACGGGATTCATCGTGCCCGGTGGCGCGGTGGAGGTGCGCGAGAACCAAGTTCAAGGGGCCGTCCTGCACTATTCCGATCTGGGACTCGCCCTTTCCGAGGCGCCGGACGCGAAAATCCGTTGCTGGATCAGCCCCCAAAATGCCCTTTGGTTCGAAGCCCGCGCCGCCTTTCTCCGTGGAAGCGGCGCCTTAAGCGCGCCCGCCGACTTCAACGGCGCGGCGATGTCCGCAGGGCAGACGCTTGACGCGAGCGCCGACGTCTATACCTTCCGCGCGGCTTACGAACGGCGCTTTCCGGAGTCTCCGGCTTGGAACTGGAGCCTGGGCGCGGGCCTGGAGTACGACTACCTTAATTTCACCTTGAACGGCGGCCACGCCGCCACGCTGCCCGGCAAAGCGGGCGCCGGCACGGTCGAGGATTTCTTCATGCAGGAGCTGCCCGTGCCCTTTCTTGCCGTGTCCGCGGACTGGAAGGCCGCGCCGGACTGGGTGATGGAGTTCTCCCAGCAAGGCTCCTGGATCAATAGATGGGACTCACTGCGCTCGGAAGGCGGCGAAGTTTATCTCTCCCAGTCGAATCTTGAAACACGCGCGCGGATTTTTTACGCGGGCGATGCGCTGGATCAAATCCATCCCTTCGCCGGTCTTTTCCTCGAATACTACTACCAGCTCGAGAACTCGGCCGAGGACGGCAACCGCGTCGCTTTTTGGTCCTGGGGACCCGAGCTAGGCGCGCGCTGGAGCTTCTAAAACGGCGCCATCCCGCTATCAGCGGAAGCGGTAGCGCAGGCCCGCGGCCACGCCGTTAGGCATGATGCTCAAAATGAAGGGCGTCTTGAGCTTCCGGACCAAGTAGCCGCTGATGGCCCCCACCGCCGCTCCGGCCAGGACGTCCGACTGCCAGTGGGCGTGGGCCTTCATGCGCGCGGCCATGTCGAAAATGGGCAAGGCCGTCAGGGCATACACCGAGGGATGGTCGTCGTGGTACTCCAAAATCAGCGGCGTGACCAGCGAAGTCACGGTCGAGACGTCTCCGCTCGGAAAGCTCTGGGAGTGCGGGCCCTTGAACCACTCGTTGGGATCCGAAGTCTGGGTCGGCCGCTCGCGCTGGAAGGTCAGCTTGAGCGCCTGAGTCGTCACGCCGGAGAGGGCGTCGGCGTCGAGGCACTGCCAGAGCGTCTTGCCCAGGCGGTTGTTTCCCCCTTCCCAGAAGGCGCCCAAGGCCGCCGCGGCCGTCAGCCCGGCGGGAAAGTCGGGCGACTTGGCCGCGGCCCAAACGCCGCTCGTATCCTCGTGGACGCGGCGATCGATGAAGGACATCCCGGCCGCCGCGGCTGAATGGCCCGCGCCCGCCGCCAAAGCGAACGCCAAAAGACCCGTCGTCCATGCCCCTTTCATCGATGCGCTTTTATTATATTCATTCGCCGGCCAGCGCGCGCGCTTGGTAAAATAGGCCCGTGAACCCCCGCGATCCGGG
>JAGWJU010000241.1 GCA_028865585.1 Elusimicrobiota bacterium
GGAGCTCAAGACCGTTTTCGTGGACTATACCGGCGCGCGCCGCGAGTCCAACATCTATTAAGGATCTCTTCGGAGCGAACATGAAAAAGACAGCCGTCGCGGAAAAAGAAAATCCGGACACGAGGCCGCGGACCCAGGCGCTTTCGACCGAGGCCGTGGCGGCCTTGCGCGAGAAGCACGTCATGCCCCTGCCGGGCCCGATGTACTCGAAGCCGCTGCAAATCGTGAAGGGCCGCGGCCAGTTCGTTTTCGATGAGAAAGGCCGCAAGTATTTGGACGCCTTCGCGGGCGTGGCGACGGTCTCCATCGGCCACTGCCACCCGCACTGGCTGGCTAAAATCGAGGAGCAGATGCGGGAATACTTCCACACGACCGCGCTCTACCTTCACCCTTCCCTGGGTATTTTCGCCAAGCGCCTGGCCGACAAGGCCAAGGCCGCCAATCCCGACATGGACGTGTGCTTCTTCACCAACTCCGGCTCCGAGGCCAACGAGTTGGCCGCGATGATCGCCAAGAATTACACCGGCAGCCACGAGTTCATCGCCTTGCGCCACGCCTATCACGGCCGCACCATGATGGCGATGGCCTTGACCGGGCAGTCATCCTGGCGTCACTCCATGCCCTATCCCTTCGGTGTGTCCTTCGTCAAAGCGAACTACACCTACCGCCGGCCCTCCGGCATGACGCCCAAGCAGTTCGCCGCGCTGTGCGTTGAGGACTTGGAAGACACGATTCGGACTTCGACCTCGGGCAAAATCGCGGCCTTCTTCGCGGAGCCCATCAACGGCGTGGGCGGCGTCATCACGCCCGAGCCGGAGTACTTTCCTGGCGCCTACGCCGCGGTCAAGAAAGCGGGCGGGCTCTTCATCGCGGACGAGGTGCAGACGGGCGTCGGCCGCACCGGCAACGAGTTCTTCGGCATCCAGAAATGGAAGGTCAAGCCCGACATCATCACGATGGCCAAGGGCTTGGGCAACGGATACCCCATCGGCGCGGTCATCACGACGCGCAAGATCGCCGACGCCATCAAGGGCAAGAGCCACTACAACACGTTCGGCGGATCTCCCGTGCAGATGGCGGCGGCTGGAGCCGTGCTGGACGTGCTCGAGTCCGAGAAACTGCCCGAGAACGCGGCCAAAATCGGAGGCCACCTGCTTTCCCGCCTTAAAAAGATGGAGGAGAACTCCTCCTTCGTCGGCGAGGCTCGCGGCATGGGGCTCATGCTGGGCGTCGAGTTGGTCAAAGACAAGGGCACCAAGGAGCCCGCGCCGGAGATGGCCGCCAAGATGCTGGACATGACCAAGGACCGCGGACTTTTGATCGGCAAGGGCGGAATTTCCGGAAACGTGCTCCGCATCAAGCCTCCCCTGTGCCTGACCAAAGCCGACGCGGACTTCGTCGCCGACACTCTGTCCGAGTGCTTGGGCGCGCTTTAAAGCTGGCCCGCGCCGGTCTCCGGGCATGAATCCCGCAGATCCCTGGACCGAGGCGGCTGAGCGCTTGGCCCGGCTGGGCGTCCGCGATCGCGACTTGGAGGAGCGTTTCGCGCGCTCAGGCGGCCCCGGCGGGCAGAACGTCAACAAGGTCGAGACCGCGGTCCTGCTCGTCCACCGTCCGAGCGGGATTTCCGTGCGCTGCCAGGAGGGCCGCTCGCAGTGGGCCAACCGGCTTGCGGCGCGCGTGCGGTTGGCCGAGAAAATAGAGGCTCACAGGCGCGCAACCGCGGCCCGGGCCCGGCACGAGCAGGAGAAGGAGCGCCGCCGCAAGCGCGGGCGCTCCAAGGCGTCCAAGGCCCGCATGCTTGAAGGCAAGCGGCGGCGCTCCAGGGTTAAAAATAACCGCCGCTTTGTTCTCAGCGAAGACTAGCCGAAAAAAACGGCCCGATTTTATTAGGGACCTCAAGGCCGCTTGTCTTTGTCTTATCACAAGCCGCAAAATTAAAGTACTTTGTGACATGTCTGGAATAATCCGCGGCGCCCGAATCAGAAGAAGGTTTTCTTTCGGGGCGTTTTGGGTTATTGCCGCATCCGCTTTTTCTGTATCGTCTATCTGCTTTGCCGGAGAGCCGATTTTTAATGAATTCGCGGAACATTTTAAGCAGCCGTATTTCGATGTCGGGGCCTTGGTCCAAGCCGGCGGCGACTGGCAGTCGCAGCCATCCTCTCCATCGGGCAACAACGGATTTAGCCTTGCCACGGCGCGCATAATATTGCAGGGCAAGCTTGATGAGGGCTTCAGCTATTTCTTTCAAAATGATTTTACCAAGACGCCGGCCATCCTTGACGCTATCGCAAGCTGGACCGCCGATCCGCGTCTGACCATCCGGGGAGGCCGCTTTAAATCCCCGTTTAGCGCTGAATTTTTGATTTGGGGCGGCAACCTCGATTTCATCAACCGCGCGCAAGTCGTCAACGAACTGGCTCCAGGGCGGCAAGTCGGGGTTCAGGCAAGCGGCGAATTTCTGGAATCAAAGCTCTCGTACGCGATCGGGGCTTTTAACGGGAACTCAAGCGGATCAAACGATAACAACCAGATGATGAGCGTAGGGAGGCTTGGTTTCGCTCCCTTCAATGAAGGCAGCCGATGGGGAAAACTTCAAGTCGGGATTAGCGGCGCCTATAGCGATGATGCTCGGGCACAGCTTGGAACCATCTTGCCGAATTTCGCCGGCACGCGGCGGCTCGCCGGAGGCGATTTTCGATGGACGAAAGGAAGGCTCCTTCTTTCATCGGAAGCGATCGCTTCCTCGATATCGCGGAATATGCTTATGCACTTGAACCGGATGAATTTTGTAAAAATGATTGTAAATGCAACGGAAACGCACATCCCAGGGTTATCCCGATTTTCCGCGGACTCTGGCAGAGTTCCA
>JAGWJU010000242.1 GCA_028865585.1 Elusimicrobiota bacterium
GGGGCAGAAAGTGTCGGCGCGCTTGCGCCTCTTAAGGGAAGGGCTCCTGGAAATCCGCGGCCGCATCGTCTGGACGCGGAAAAAGGCCAACGCCACGCTCTACGGCGTCGCCTTCGAGACGGCCAAACAAACGCCCCTCGGCTAGTCTCGTCCGCCCGGGCTTTAGGCTTTCGGCCGCGCGCCTGCGCTCAAAAAGACGCGCTGCATCACGAAGTCGGGCGTGACCTGCTCGCCGGCCAGCAGCATGGCGGCCAGCTCTCCCCCCAGCACCTGCGGGGCGATGACGACGTCGGGCTGGGCCAGCTTCACGCGGTTCAAGTGGTGCGCGTCGTTGACCGCGGCCACGGTGCGGATTTTGGGGGCCAGCTCCTTGACCGCGAGCACTACGAAAGCGTTCTCCGAATCGTCCGAAAGCATGGCCAGCACCGCGGCGGCGTGCTGAGCGCCGGCCTCGGCTAGGGTCTCGGTCATGCTGGGGTCCCCGACCACGACGTCCGCTCCTTTCATGTCGCCGGGCTCGGGCGCCTGGCGCAGCACGCGCGTGACCGCGAAGCCGCGCTTATCCAACTCGCGCGCGGTGTTGGCGGCGAGCGGGGTGCTTCCGATGACGACGAAATGGTCCTTGCGCTTCATGTTTGCGTCCCTCCGATTGACGATTCTCTGCAGGCTCCGGCTGACCAGCGGGGCGATGATGGCCGTGAGCGACGTGGCGAAGACCGCCACGCCGAGCACGATGATGGAAACAGTGAAGAGCTTGGCCTCGGCCGTCTGCGGGACGATGTCCCCGTAGCCCACGGTGCTCATGGTGACCATGGCGTAGTAGAACGCGGTGACCAGGTCGCGGATGCGGGGCCTAAAGTCCGCGCCCAGGTAGAGTGCGCCGAAGGCGGCGTAGAGCAGCAGAAGCGAGGTCGAGGTGAAGGCGAAAAGCGTGCTGGCCGCGACGCTCGAGCGGTTGAAGCGCCGCCGCGCCAGGATCAGGCAGGCCAAGAGGACCAAGGCGTAGGCCGCGAGCATGCGCGCGGCCGCCTGGGCGCCCAGGGCCGCGTTCAGGGCCGCCACCACCGAAAGCAGCACGGCCGCGAGCCATGCGATGCGCGAGCGCCACAAGAGCGCCACGGCCATCACCGTCATCCCCCCGCCGATGAACAAGGAAGGCAGCGCGCGCACATCGGGATGGAATTGCCCGGCGGCCGCGGAGCGCAGATCCGCGGACCAATGCAGGCCGAAGGCGGACTGGAGAATCCAGAGGCCGGCCAGGCCCAGCATGAGAGCCAGGGGCGCGTGGGGAAACCAATAGCGCCCGCCCAGCGCCTTGTCGAGCCTTTGGCCGCGCAGGCGCAGGCGCTGCAGCGGCGAGGTGATAAGTCGGGGCGGCTTCATCGGCGAGAAGAATCCTACCAGTTAAGCTTGCGGGCGGCAAGGCGGGCGGACCAAGAGCCCTTTACAGCTTTTCTCCGAAGGCGCACACTTAGTCCGTGATGAGGCCTCCTCGCCGCGCGGCTTGGATGCTCGCTTTGGCTTTGTCCTGCCGGCCTTCGCATTTGGGCAGGAGGAAAGCGCCGCGCCTCAAGGGTGACTCCTCCTACGCGCTCCAGCCTCCGGTGCCGGAGGCCGTGCGCGCGTTAGGGCTTCGGCCGCAAGCGCTGAAGTGTTATAGTGTAGGCATGGTGTGCCGCAAGGCAAGCATGCCCGTCTTCGCCGCCGTTTTGGTCACCGCCTGCTTGGCGTTCTCCGCCTCCCGCAGCCGCGGCGCGGGCTATCCCGACATCAACTTCACGGGCTACCAGGCCACGCCGTTGGAGAGCCCATTGGGCGGCAGCCTCGCCGCGGGCTACGCCGTGGCTCCCGATGACAAAGGCGATATTTTGGTCGCGGGCGCGCTCTCGGACGCCTCCGGGGCCGTGCGCATGGCCGTTCTGCGCTTTGAGCGCGACGGCACGCTGGACAAGCTCTTCGGCTCAAACGGCGTCTATGCGCCCGCTGGGCCGCGCGACTGGGGCACGGCCATGGCCGTGGACGAGGAAGGACGCGTCATGATCGCAGGCTCGGCGGGACAAAGCTTCGGCAACTCTCAAGCGGTAGTCCTGCGCCGCCTGCTGCCGACCGGCCTGCCGGATCCGATGTTCGCCAAGGGAGGCATGGCATCGGCCGCGGGGCCCTTCGGCGGCCGAGCCATGGCCTACGCCGTGGCGCTGCAGGGCCGGGACATTTTGGTCGGCGGCGCCGCGGCCGGGCCCAACGGGCGGCTGTGGGGCGCCTTGTGGCGCTTCGACCACGACGGCGATCCGGAAAAATCGTTCGGCCGGGGAGGCGTCGTCTTGTTCCCCGCGCCGCCGCGCTATTTCTCCCAGGTGCGCGCGCTCGTTCCGCTGGCGGACGGCTCCGTGCTTGCCGCGGGCAATTTCGCCTACCGCATGGCCATTTGGAAGACCGAGCACGACGGCCGCCGGGACGACTCTTTCGGCCGGCACGGCTTGGCGCTGGGCCCGTTCGGCTGGGCGCGCGCCCTGGCCCCGGGCGCCGGAGGCGCTTTGTGGCTCGCGGGATTTCGCACGATTTATAACCGCGTCACCCGGACGGTGACCAAGCGCCTGCCCGCGCTGGTCTTGATGACGGCCTCGGGCGGCGTGGACGCGGGCTTCGGCCGCGCGGGGATCGAATACCTGCAAATTCCCGATTTCTCCACCGGCGCGCAGATTTTCGCGCTCGCGGCGGATCCCCAGGGCGGCCTCTATGCCGCGGGCGACGCCGGGGCGGCCGGCAAACAGGCCTGCTTGTGGGCCTTGGGCGCGGACGGGCGGCCCAACCCGGCCTTCGGCTCGGACGGCGTCCTGCTGCT
>JAGWJU010000243.1 GCA_028865585.1 Elusimicrobiota bacterium
AGGGCCGCGCACAGCCAGTAATGTACGAGGTGGTAGGCGGCCAGCGCGGTCGCGAAGCCCCAAAAGAAGAAGGGCAGCGTGCCGGGATAGAACAAGGAGTCCTGCATGGTCGCGGCCGCGGGCATCCCGAAATAGAGGTAGGGATTCCACAGCGGAAGCCGCCCGGCCTGCAGGGTTTCCGCGTCGAAGGCGCGCCAGGGGTGCTGGAGGTAGGTCAGATCGCCCCAAAAGGGAGTCATCCCGCGCGACCACGTCGGCAGGAAGCGCAGGAGCACGGCCAGCGCGAAGAGCGCCAGCACGAGGAGATCTTTGTCGCGGGGGATGGCGGCGCCCGGCCGCTTCATCGCGCGCCCCCTCCTTTTTCCGTCAACCGCGGGCAGAAAGCCAGCGCGCGGCGATAATCGGCGGCTGCGGCGGCGTTTGCGCCGCCCGCCTTTTCCAGGCGGATCATCAGGATCCACGTCTCGCATCGGTAGGGATTGAGCGCGGCGGCTTTCTTGAGCGCGCCCAGGGTTCGGGCGGACGCCTCGGGGGAGAGATGGGGGCCCGGCGCTTCGGCCAAGTCCAACTCGGCTCGAAGCTCTTCCGTTTCCGGGTCCGGGGCGGAGCGCTCGGAGCGCCGCAGCAAAGCGCGCACTTCATCGGCAGGCGCCCCGCTTTTGGCCGCGGCCGCGGCGCGCGCTTTCCATTGGTCGGCTCGGAACGCGGCCCAGGCGCGGGATTCCCAGCCCCAGGCGAGCGCGAGAATTGCGGCGGCGGCCGGGATTTTCCAGCGGCCGGGGATGTTGAAGCCCCGCGACGGCTCAGGCACGCCGTCCGCGGCGAAAAGGCAGAAGAGCCAAAAAATACCGGGGATGCACAGCGGGTAATCCCACAGGGATTGGATGAGCAAAGCCGCGATCGCGAAGCGCTTTGGCGCCGAGGCGCGGGGGAAAAGGGCCAAGATACCGGCTATCCAGAGCAAGGCGTAAAGGACGCCGCAGCCCGCGGCGATTTCCAGGAAATAGTTGTGGGCGTAGAGGGACCCCAGGGGATCGCCGGGAGCTCGGTAGGCGGGAAACACGTAGGCGAAGGAGCCCGGCCCGTAGCCGAGAAGGGGCTTGTCGCGGATCATCCGGACCGCGGCCGACCACCACTGCCAGCGGTGGACGGCCGCTGGAGACTGGAGCTTCAAGGCCAAAGCCCCCAGCGCGAACACGGCGACGACGGCTCCCGCGGCCAAGACGGCCTTGGGGATGTTTTTGCGGCCCAGCGCCAACGCCGCGGCCAGGGACAGCCAGGCGCCAACGCTGCGATCCCAGAAGAGGACGAGCAGAAGCGCCGCAGCCAGGAGCCAGTCCGCGGTTTCCCAGGCCGCGGCAATCCACAAAAGAACCGCTCCCGCCATCAGGTTTTGGTTGGGGAAAGGCCCCGCCGGGCTCGCCTGACCCTGCCGGTAATGCTGGTAGAACGCCAAAGCCGCCGCGAGCCACGCGCAGGCGCGCACGGCCTGGTCGAGCCGCTCGCGGCCCGAGCGCGGAACCAAGCTGAGGCAAGGGAAAACGGCTAGGCCGATAGCCAAGCTTCGCCACGCCGGAATGCTGTAGAACTTCACGGGGCTCAGGAACGCCGCCAAGCCTGAAACGGCGGCGAGCGCTCCGGACCAAAGCAGAACCTTTCTGGGAGGCAGGGGCAGGTAGCCGTTGGCGGCGCGGGCGCAAAGCCATGCGGCGGCCAAGAGAACGCAGAGGCCAAAGGCGAGGGTCTGCGCCCAAAGATCCCAGGCGCCCCGCAACAGGGGCCCGAACGCCGAAAGAAACCCGATTCCTAAGACCGGCACCCGGCTCCTAGTCCGGCATGATGGTGGGCGTCACGAAGATCAGCAATTCGTTGCGCGTATGGACCTTGCTCGTGCTCTTGAAAAGCCAGCCGAGAATCGGAATGTCTCCCAACAGCGGAATCTTGTCGGTTTGGGTCGCGATCGAGTCATGGATGAGTCCGCCGATGACGACGGTATCCCCGTTTTTGACCATAACGGTGGTCTGCGCGCTGCGCGTGTCGGTGGCCGGCGCTCCCGTGGCGGTGTTGCTCGCCGCCGTGGCCGAAGGCTGGCTGATGTTGGGGTTGATGGTCAAGGTGATGCGCCCGTCCGCGTTGATGACGGGAGTGACCGTCAGCTCGATGCCTTCCTTGGCGTAATTGACGGTTTGCGGAACGACGGCCCCGGAGCCCGTGTTTCCCGGAACGACGGTGGTGGTGACGTAGGGAATTTCGGTGGTGACCTGGATGTCGGCCGGCTGGTTGTTGAGGGTGGCGATTTTAGGATCGGAGAGAATTTTGACCTTGCCGGCGGCCGCCTCGGCGCTCAGGGTCAGATCAAGGATGTAATTGTTCGTGATGCGGCCCAAAGTGAGGGCGCCCAGGGGATTGAGCGTGGTCAATGGGTTGATGGCGGGGATGCTGACGCCGGTTCCTTGGCCCGAAGATCCAAGAGGGTAAAACGCCGATGAAGTGGTCGCTCCGGAACCGGTTACGTTGACGCCGTTGCTAAGGAGATCAGTGTTGAATTTGTTGTTGGTCATGTTAAAGCCGACCGGCGATCCCACAATGTTCGCTCCATGCTGGTTTTGTTGGAGGGCGAAGCTGTTCCACTGGATTCCGTAGCCGAGACTGTTGTTCAGGGACACCTCGACCAGCTTGGCCTCGATGAGCACCTCCTTGGGGCGCACGTCGAGCTGTTCGACCATCTGGGTGATTTGGGGCATGCTGCTGGGAGACGCGGTGATGATGATGGAGTTGGTTTTGCTGTCCGAGATGGCCTCGCCGGGGATTTTTTCCGCGCTGATGATCTGCTGGATGGT
>JAGWJU010000244.1 GCA_028865585.1 Elusimicrobiota bacterium
GACGGCCAGAGCCGCGAAAGCCAGCGACCAGCCGTCTAGAAGAAGATCGAAAACGAAACCGCCCTCTGCCGAGAACCAATCGCCGAGACGGATGGAAACGGGATGGCGTACGCCCGCCGCATAGAGAAAGCCCGCGACCGCCAGGGCCAAGAACGCCGCCAGGAACGCCGCCCGCGTCAACGTCCCCACGCGTTCCTCGCTCCAGGGCCGGCCCAAAAAGCTCGGCAGGGAGAGAATCGCGAGCAGAATCGCAGGCGCGGACAAGGCAGTAAAAATGCAGCGGCGCAGAAGAATAAGGCTAGTCACGTTCTTTCCGCTACGCGAGGGACAATTTCGGCAATGGGCAAATGCCCGCGCTTGCCACCATACCAGGAGAAAGAATCGCCGATGACCGCGGGGAGGGGGGCTTCCGGCGTCCACGGCCGGTAGCCGTCTGTCTCGCGCAGCCATAGCGCCTGAGATCCGGGAACAAGGCAGGCGGCGAACATCCAACGGCGATCCAATAGCCCGCGGATGGCTGGGAGACGATTGAGCACCGCTTCGAATCGCTCGGGGTCGGATTCCACAACCATGAAAAGCCGAGTCGGCTCGTGAATTTCGACCATCTGCCACGGCAGTCCCGTGCGCAAGTCGCTCTGAGTTCCGTTCATGACGCCCAGCAAGCACGCGACGTTGTGCGGCAGTTTCGTCGCGCACCCATAGCCCTCCGGATCGACGCGGCTGAAGTAATACTCCAAAGAAATTCCGGCCACGACCGGCGTCACCGCGGCGAGCGTGCGTTCCAGAATGGCCGCATCCTGGTCTCGCTCCGGGTCGTAGGAAACCAGGAAAGCGCGGCGATCCAAAAACAAGCCGCGCGTGCGGCTCCTGCGGCCCACGACGCAAAACGCGTTGGAGGCGTGGCCGTACTCCGGCCGGGGCTGGGCTAAGTCATGCGCCCGGGCCTCCACGTGGGCTAAAGCGGCGCCGTGGCCAGCCGCGAGGGGGAAAGATTCGAACCTCCGGCAGCGCTCGTGCGCCTCCTTGCGCCGCGCATGCGCGAAAACGGCCGCAATCCGGTCGAATTCCGGCGCCCGTTCTTCCGGAAGAAGATCCAAATCAAAGAACTCCACCGAATTGTCGCAGGTGTTGCGCTGGGCGCCGATGAAGCGGGTCGCCGCGGGAATACGCAGCCCCTGCGCGGCCAGCAGGGCGCGCACCTCCGGATCGTTGGCCATCAGAGCGAAGGCCCGCGCGTTGGGGCCGCCGCGTCCGCCGCCGCAGGCGCCGCAGTCGTGCGCGGACTCGTGCGGATTATTAAGGCTCGTTGAACCGTGCCCGGCGACCACAACAAGCGGGGCTAAGCGCTCGGCAATTCCGATGCCGCGCAGGAAATTTCCCACGATAGCAGACATCTCTCCCTTTGTATAGCCATAATGCACGCCGATGGGCGGCGCCTCAGGGCGGCGATCAATCAAAAGCCGCGTGACAGGCTTTTGGGAGAACGGCAAGACCGAAGTCCAGCGCTTGGCCCAGCGCGGGAAGACCACGCGGGAAACCAGAGGGATGATGGAAAGCGGCCCCCAAAGCGCCGAAACGGCGTAGCCGCCGAAAAAAGTTCCGCTGAAGGAATGCAGGAACTGGCCCAGACGGCCGGATTGCCGCCGCCCCAGACGCCGCCAGCGCACGGCCGCCGCCTCTGGGTCGGCCTTGACCTCCCCGACATAATGCTTAGGCTCGATTGCAATCGGGCACAACGGACGGGGGTGAGCGTCCGTCGCGCCCTGGTAATACATGGCTACGCCAAAAAATCCCGCGGCCCCGAAAGTCTCGCACTCGGGCGCCGCTTCTTCAAGATGACGGCGGAAGGATTCCTCGCGCTCGTCGAGGCAGAAAATCGCCTGGAAGGCGGGCGATCTCGGAGCCGCGACGGAGTGATGCGCGACCAAGGCGTCGCAAAGGCGGCTCTTCAGGCGGCGCTCATACGCCGCGTGCAGAACGCGCCTTCTTTCGGTTTCGTTAAAGGCGCCCAGTTCGGACTCGAGCGCGGCAATCTCCGCATCGGATAAGGCGCGCACCCCGGCGGCCGTCAGACCGCAGAGCTGCGCGGCGTGGAAGAGATTCCAGGCGCGCTCGCGCGCCGAGGGCAATCGCGCGGAAGGCAAACGCTTGCGCAAATGGGGCCTGAGTTCCGGGAGTCCGCCGTGAAATTCCGGCAAGCGGCCGGCGGCGTACGACAGCGCCGCTCGCTCCAAGAGCAGGCGCACCGCCAAGTATTCCATCAACGACGCGGGCCGCGCGCGCGCCGGAACTCTGTCGGGACGCCGCTCCATCTGTCGGATCATGCCGGCCCAGCCGCGCAACGCCAGCGCGGTCGCCTCCAAGAATCGAGGGACATCATCTTCGGCGACGCCTAATGCGTCAAGCGAGCGCCGCAAGGACGATTCCGCATCTAAACCCAACTGGCGCTCCTCCCGAATCAACCGAGGAAGCGCCGACGACCAGCGCCCGCACAAAGACGCCCATCCGCGGGAATAGAGGGAAAGAAAGCAGGAATACAGGCCCCGTTCCGCGCCGGGCAGGAACCATCTCGCCAAGCCCTGATCGAGAAAGCCGCCGAGGAATCGGATGAGCACGGGATGCACCCAAGCGTCAGTGTCTGTTCCGCACGCCGCGAGCAGCGCGTCGCGATGGCGCACAGGCGAGCTTGAAGCCGGCGGCGGGGGAATATAAGAACTCCGTTGGGCGGCTTCCAGGCAAACGCTCCAACGCTCCGCAACGCCCGCATCGCCTTGCTTGGCCAGCATTTGGCGGGCGTCTGCGGGGATGTCATCGCGAAAGCGCCGCAAGATCGA
>JAGWJU010000245.1 GCA_028865585.1 Elusimicrobiota bacterium
GAAGAGGGTGTAAAACTGCGGGCCGACCAACTGCGTCAGGAGGAAAACCGCTACATTGGCGATGATGAGCCCCTTCACCGCGGGCGGCATGCCGCGAAAATCGATAGGAGCGTGCTCGAAGACCCGCGTCATGCCTTCAATGCCTCCATCTCGCTCCAATTGGGACCGGCCTTCACGTCCACGACCAGCGGAACGTCGAGCTTAGCCGCGCCTTCCATGATCTTGCGCATCTTTCCGGCGAAGACCGCGGCGCCGGCCTCGGGCGCCTCGAACAAAAGCTCGTCGTGAATCTGCAGGATCATGCGCGCCTTGCTTCCGGAGCGCTCCAGCTCCTGGCTCACGGCCAGCATGGCCAGCTTGATGATGTCGGCCGAGCCGCCCTGAATGGGCGTGTTGCGCGCGGCGCGCTCTCCGAACTGGCGCACGGCCGCGTTTTTGGCCGAGAGCTCCGGAATGCGGCGCAGCCGGCCCAGGAACGTGCGCACGACGCCGGCTTTCTTGGCTTCCTCCTGGTTTTTCTCGAACCAGCGCGCCACGCCGGAGTAGCGCTCGAAATAGCGCTTGATGATGGCCGCGGCCTCCGCCTGGGGAATTCCCAGCTGGCCGGCCAGGCCGAAAGCCGTCTGGCCGTAGACGATGCCGAAATTGACCGCCTTGGCCTTGCGCCGCATGTCCGCGTCGACTTTTTCCGGCGGCACGTGGAACACCTCGCAGGCCGTGCGCAGGTGGACGTCCTCGCCTCGGGAAAAAGAGTCCTTCAAAACCGCGTCGCCGGAGACGTGCGCCAGAACCCGCAGATCGATTTGCGAATAATCGGCCGAGACCAGCAGGCAGCCCTTGGGCGCCACGAAGGCGCGGCGGATCTTCTGGCCCGATTCGGAGCGAATGGGAATGTTCTGGAGGTTGGGGTTGAGGCTGGAAAGCCGCCCCGTTTCCGCGCCGGCCTGATCGAAGGTCGTGTGGACGCGCCTGGTCTTGGGATCCAGGCGCTGTAAAAGGCCCTCGACGTAGGTCGACTGGAGCTTGGCGAGTTCCCGGTAGTCCAGGATTTTTTCCGCGATGGGGTGGCGCGCGGCCAGAGCCTTGAGCGTCTCCTCGTCCGTTGAGCGCCCGCCTTTGCTGGTCTTGTGCACTTCCGGCAGCTGCAGCTTGTCGAAGAGAAGGGCCGCGAGCTGCTTGGGGGAATTGACGTTGATGGGCGCGCCGGCCATGGAATCGAGTTCCGCCTGCAGATCCGCGATGGCGGAGGAAAACTCCTTGCTCAAGCGGCGCAAGTAGGGTTCGTCGACCGCGACGCCCGCTCTTTCCATGCCGCGCAGGACGCGGACCAGCGGCAGCTCCATATCCCGATAAAGATTCAGCACGCCCTCGTCCTTCATGCGGCTTTCCAGATCGGCGCGTTCGGACAAGGCGCGGGCCGTCTTGCGCACAAGGGCCGCGGCCGCGTCTTCTCCGGCGACCGATTTTTCTCGGGGAAGATTCAGGCAGTACGCGGCCAGGCGCGCGTCGAACCACGGCTCGGCCAAGTCCAAGTCCAGGCTCTCCAGAGAGGAAAGCGTCTCCTTAATATCGTTGCCGCACTTGACGGCGCGTCCGCCCAACAGGTCCACGAGCGCTTTGCGGTGGGCGCGGGCCTGCCCTCCGTCCAACAGACAGGTTCCCTTGCCCTCGGCGCCCAAAGCCAAAAGCGGATCTTCCGGCCGGACCGCGCCGACCGCGATGCCGGCCGCGCGCGCCAAGACGCGCTCCAAATCCGCGAATTCGGCCAGCACGGGAGCGGGCGGATCATCCTTGGTCTCGGCGTCTTCCGCCGCGGCGGGAAGAATTTCCTTCAAAAGCGAGTTGAATTCAAGCGCCTTGAACACGTCGGTGAGGCGCGCCGGATCGGGCGCGGGCGCGCGGCAGTCCTCCGGCTTGACTTTCACGGGCGCGTCGCGCTTAAGCTCGATGAGCTCGTGCGCCCGATCGATGTCCGTGCCCGCGGAGATAAGCGCCTTGGCCGCCTTGGGTCCGATGGCCTTGTCTCCGCCGCGCGCGGCGGCCAGAATCCCGTCCATGTCTTTGAATCGGTTCAAGAGTTTGGCCGCGCCCGCGGGCCCGATGCCCGGCACGCCTGGCACGTTGTCCGAGGAGTCCCCGACCAGCGAAAGGTAGTCCACCACGGCCTTGGGGCCCACGCCCAGCTTCTTCTCGATTTCTCCGGCGTCCATCCACAGGTTGCGGCTGGGGTTGAAGACCCGGATGCCGCTTCCCACCAGCTGCAGGGCGTCCTTGTCGCCCGTGACCACGACGGACTCAAGGCCGTCGTCCGCGCCTTTCTGGGCCAGGGTCGCCATCAAATCGTCGGCCTCGTATCCCGCAATTTCCACGCAGACGAATCCCATCGCTTCCGTCATCTCGCGCGCTTTTTTGAGTTGAAACACCAAATCCTCGTCCGTTTTCTTGCGGGTCGCCTTGTATTCGGGATAGAGCTTGTGACGGAACGTCGGTCCCGGGGCGTCGAAGCAGACGGCCACGCGCTCTGGCTTGTCCCTCTTCAAAATCTGCAGCAACATGCGCGCGAATCCGTAGAGCGCGCCCACGGGCTCGCCTTTGGAGTTGGAGAGCGGCGGCAAGGCGTGATAAGCCCTGTGCAAGAAGGCATGGGCGTCGATGAGGTAGAAACGGGGCTTCATTGGGATGGCGCCGGATGAGCGGGCGCCCGACCGTCGGGATTTGCCTTAAAAACGGGGAGCCGCCGGCTTACTTGGCGACCAGAGAGTCCAGGGTTTTCTTAATCTCCGCCTTGGAATGGACTCCCACCATCTGCTCGATGACCTTGCCGTCC
>JAGWJU010000246.1 GCA_028865585.1 Elusimicrobiota bacterium
GTCGGCGTCTGTTACCGGTGCGGAAGCGCCATCGAGCCGCTGGTGTCCCTGCAGTGGTTCGTGCGCATGAAGGATTTGGCCCGCCCCGCCCTGGAGGCCCATGACGACGGGCGTTTCGTCATCCATCCCGAGAGCTGGGCCAAGCCTTATAAGGACTGGCTGGCAGGCATCAAGGATTGGTGCGTGTCCCGGCAAATTTGGTGGGGGCACCGCATCCCGGTCTGGTACTGCCTGGACTGCAACGACGTGGCGAGCAGGCCCTTCCACCAAGCGGAGGACTTGAAAGGCGTCGTTTCGGATGCGAAGCCCGCGTCCTGCCCGTATTGCCGCTCGACGAAAGGAAACTTCATGCAGGACCCGGACGTGCTCGACACGTGGTTTTCCTCGTCTTTATGGCCGATGTCCGTCTTCGGCTGGCCGGAGACGACGCCCGATTTTAAAGCCTACTACCCGACGTCCGTTTTAGTCACCGGCTATGAGATCCTCTACCTTTGGGTCGCGCGGATGCAGATGATGGGCCTTGAGTTTACCGGCCGGCCGCCGTTCTCGTCGGCCGTCATCCACGGCATCGTGCGCGACAAGAGCGGCCGCAAAATGTCGAAGTCGCTCGGCAACGTGATTGATCCGCTGGTGGTCATGGGAAAATTCGGGACCGACGCGCTGCGCTTTTCCCTGATGCGCGACGCCAGGCTGGGCAAGGACATCCACTTTTCTGAGGACGGCGTCACCGGGGCCCGCAATTTCGTCAATAAAATCTGGAATACGGCCCGCTTCGCGCTCATGAATCTGCCGGAGCGTCCGGAACGGGCGTACTCGCTCGAGGATCTCGATCGCGGTTCCGTGGAACTCGCCGATCGGTGGATATTGTCCCGCTACGGCACGCTCGCCGAGGACGTCGCGGCCAAAATGAACGCCTTCCAGGTCTCGGAGGCGGCCGATGCCATTTACGGGTTTTTGTGGGACGAATTCTGCGACTGGTACGTCGAACTGGCCAAACTCAGGCTCGGCGGTTCGGACGAGCGGCAAAAAGACTCCTGCCGGGCGATTTTGGCGCACGTCCTGTGCGGGACGCTCAAGCTGCTCCATCCCTTCATGCCCTTCATCACGGAGGAGCTCTATGCCCAGCTGAAGCCCTATGTCGGCGAACGGGCCGATTTTCTGCTGGACGCGGGCGTTCCCAAGACGCCGCCGCGGCGCGACGAGGAAGCCGAAGGGCGCATGGCGGCCGTCATGGAGATTACGGGCTCCATTCGGACCGTGCGCGCGCAATTGAACGTTCCCCCGGGGCTGCGCATTCGGGCGGTGGCCATCGGAGGGAGCCCTGAGATGAGAGCCTTGGCCCGCGAACGGATTGATTATATCCAAGTCTTGGCCAGGCTTGAAGATGTGGAGTTTCCGCCGGGCTCCGAAGAGCGGCGGCCGCAGAGCGCCACGGCGTTGGCGCGCGGCATGACGTTCCTAATTCCGCTTGCCGGCGTCATCGACTTCGCCAAGGAGCGCGCCCGGCTGGAAAAAGAGCTGGCCAAAACCGAATCCGAGATCGAAAAAATATCGGCCAAGGTCGAGAATCCTAATTTTCTTAAGCACGCCGGCGCCGACGAAGTTCAAACGGCCCAAATCCAATACCGGGCCGCGCTGGAGAAAAAGGCGCGCCTAAAAGAGACGTTGTCCGCGGTTCTGAATTAAGACGGGCGTCTTAAGGCTGAGGGGCGGGATAGTAAATCTGCAGGTTTCCCTGGTAGTCGATGCGCAGACCCAGGGTCAAGCCGTTTCCGGAGGCGTTCTGGTCCGAGGATTCTTCCGAGGGAGTCGAGACAAGAATTTGCCGCGTTCCGTGGGGAATCCTGCTTTCGAAGAACTGGAACCCTTTGGCGCTGTCCCCATCCTTATATAGGAACACAATTGAGCGTTCCCCGGTATAACCGCCGAAGTCTCCAGAGGCGTTCTGGGTGAAGTCGCGGTTATAGAAAACCCTGTAGTCTTGGCCCGCGATGCGCACGGGATAGCCCGCCTCATAGGCGTTCTCTACGAGCTGGGCAATCGTGAAGACGGTGCGCGGGCCGTGTTTGGGGGAAAGGATCACGTTGCTTTGCATGGGCGACAAAATCTTCGCCTGGATGTAGACGCTGTACGACTCGCCGTTGATCCGCGGGTGGAGAGTTCCGGACCAGAACGGCCAGTGGTGGATCATCTCCTTGCCGCGCACTAAGATGGGGTTGGCGCTGTTTTCCGGCCAGAACCCGAGAAACCACGAGTTCTGGAGGCTCTTAATCCCGAAAACATGCACGCGCACGCCTCCGGCGATGAAGGTGCTGTTGGTGTTTTTGATGGCATCAAGAATCCGGGGCAGTGGGACTTCCGCGAGCGGCCTTTGCGCCGAGGTCAGGGGGACGTCATGGGGCTGCTCGAGAGAAATCTCCGCGAGTCTTCGTTGGAGGCGGGCGATGCCCATAGGGCGCTGCGAAAAGCCTGCCTGCGCCCGCAGCGACTCAAGCGCGGCGAAACCGGAGGGTTGGGCCGCCGCCGCCATCGGCAGGCAGACGCAGGCCCAGAGTCCCAGAACGGCGCGCGAAGTGCGCATGAAGGGCATTATGCCTCATGTCTTCCTGCCGGCGCATGGGCCGTCGGGTCCGCGCGGCCAGGCCCGAAGGGCCTAGTGTAGTGCGTCATAAATGACTTGACAATTAACTCCGACGAGAGCTATTCTATGCATCATGCACCTCGCTCCACCGATACTTCTGTCGTCCGCGGAACGGTCCACACTGGGCGCGTGGTCTCACGCGAAGAGTCTTCCGTTGCGGG
>JAGWJU010000247.1 GCA_028865585.1 Elusimicrobiota bacterium
CCCGAAATGAGCAAGACTAAAATTCTTCTGGCCGAGGACCACGCGTCCAGCGCGACCCTCCTGTCTTTGGCTCTCAAACAGATGGGCTTCGAAACGACGCACGCAAAAAACGGCCGCGAGGCGGTTGAGCAGCTCTCAGAGCACGCCTACGATTTGGTCGTCACGGACTTAAAACTCGGGGACGTCGACGGTTTGAAGGTCTTGGCCGCCGCAAAGAAGTCTCAACCCGAGGCCGAGGTCGTGGTCATCACCGGACACGGCTCCATCGATACGGCGGTCGCCGCCATCAAAGCGGGCGCCTTCGACTACCTGACCAAACCCGTCGATCCGGACGAGCTTTCCATCGTCCTGCACAAGGCCATGGAGCGTCGAAGCCTGATCGGCGAGCTTAAGCGCCTGCGCGAAGAGGTGAAGGATAAGTACAGCTTCGAGGGCATCGTTTACGCCTCGCCGAAAATGGGCCGGGTTCTCGAACTTGTGCGCAAGGTCGCCACCACCGAGGCCGTCGTGCTCGTGCAGGGAGAATCGGGCACCGGAAAGGAGCTCATCGCCCGATCCATCCACGAAAAAAGCACGCGCAGAGCCGGAGCCTTCGTGGCCATCAATTGCGGCGCCATGCCCGAAGGACTCCTGGAAAGCGAGCTTTTCGGCCACGTTAAAGGCTCCTTTACGGGAGCAGATCGCAACAAGCGCGGCCTTTTCGAGGAAGCCAGCGGCGGAACCTTATTCCTTGATGAAATCAGCGAAACCGCCCCCAATTTCCAGGTCAAGCTTCTGCGCGCTCTGCAAGAGGGAGAAATCCGACGTGTCGGAGACAACCGCCCCATCAAGGTTTCGGGCCGGCTCGTGGCCGCCACCAACAAAAACTTGGAACAGATGGTCCGCGAAGGCAAATTTCGGGAGGATCTCTACTACCGCCTCAAGGTTTTCCCCATTCTGCTTCCGCCGCTGCGCGAGCGGACGGAGGACATTCTCCCTCTCATCGAGCATTTTCTGCGCAAGGCCCGCAAGAAATCCGGCGGCAAGGCCGCGCGCATCTCCCCCGGGGCGGCCGCGGCGCTCAAGACCTACCCCTGGCCCGGCAACGTGCGGGAACTCGAGCACGCTGTTGAGCGCATGCTCATCATGGCCGAAGGCGGAGCCATCGAGGAGCAGGACGTTCCCCCCGAAATGCGCTCGGGCATAAAAAACAAGGCCTAGGTCAGGCCGAAGCGGGCCAAGATGACGGTCAGCACCATCACGAGCAGGACGATGCCGGTTACCGCGACGTACTTATAATCCTTATCGATGAAGAAAGCATAAATCGACACGATCACCCGCATCACGGGGGTCAGAATGAGGAGCAGGGTCCCCGTGAGCATGTAGGAGGCCGGATCGCCGTGGGCAAAACCGGAGAGAACGACGCTCCAATGGTAGTGAGCGCGTATCCAGTCCCGGTTAAGCGGCACCACAGCGGGATGCGCCAACGACAGCACGACGCCCACAATGAAGCATAGAGTGCTCAGAGCCATGCCGGCCATCAGAACCTTATAAACGCCGGCGTAGACGTTTTCTTCTTGGATCATACGAGCGCCGGAAGATGCAGGCCGAAGTGTATCGACAACGCCTTGGCGAGCATCCCGTAGCTGAGGTAGGCCATGAGCGCCGCGAAGAGCCACTTAAGATAGGCGCTGTGCAGGCGGTTCATGATCATCGTGCCTATCGTCGCCCCGGTCGTGGTACCGATGGCCACCGGCGCCACCACGTAGAAGTGGATGAGGCCCGCGAGGAAGAAAAGGATGGAGCTCACCGCCGCCGTCACGCCGATCATCAGCTTGCTCGTTCCCACCGCGGCCTTCATCGGGACGTTCATATGCTGATTCATCGCCGAAACCTTGAGCACCCCGCCGCCCACGCCCAAAAGGCCCGAGGCCATGCCGGCCAAGTATGAGATGGCCGCGCCGATGGGCGCGCCGGTGACGACGTACTCGATGGTCCGACCCGCGGCCTGATCGTAGTAGTCGCCGCTCAAGGCCAAAAACGCGGAAAGGCGGTCCTGCCGGGCGGCGGCGAAGGCTCCACTGGCGATGCGCGCGTCGTCCAGGTGTCGCGTGACAAATGCAGTATAGCCCATGTAGGCAAGCAGACCGGAGAAGAGCATCAGCATCACCCATTCGCTCAGGTAGAGCGCCAGAATGCTCCCGGAGAGAGCGCCGATGGTGGTCGCGATTTCAAGGAACATGCCGAGACGAAGATTCGTGATGCGCTGGTCGACGTACTTCGATCCGCCGGCGTTGGAGGTGGCGATGACCGAGACGATGCTGGCCGCCACCGCGATCTTCATCGGCAGGTGGAATGCCAGCACCATGACCGGAACGATAAAAATGCCGCCGCCCACGCCCAGCAAAGCTCCCAACAGACCCGCGAGGCTCGCGGCACCGAAAAGGGCGAAAACGTATTCGTAGGAGTAGTACATGCGGGAAACGAACCGGCCATATGATAACAAAAGCGCCTTGCTCTGTCCCGTCCAATTTGGACAGAAATTAATGGGGATTTCCCAGGCGTGCCGGGCAAACCTTAATTCACGGCGGGCTTAAAGGCGCACCAGGGATCGGAGGCCAGGTAGTCTCCCGTCAAGGCGTAGGCTCGCGCGCGCGAACCTCCGCACAAGGAAGCGAACTCGCAACGGCCGCATTTTCCTTTCAATAAAAGTGGGTTTCTCAGCTCGCGAAAAATCGGCGAGTTTCTATAAACCTCGGCCAAGGAGTCCCTGCGCACGTTTCCCGCGACGACCGGAAGGAAACCCGAGGGATAAATGTTCC
>JAGWJU010000248.1 GCA_028865585.1 Elusimicrobiota bacterium
CGTGACTCTGCCGAACGTCTCATGCGTTCTTAGGCTTTCCAGCACGGAGTCCACCCAGTTGACCGCGAGATTTTTGGCCGCGCAGGGAGCCCAGGACATGACTCTCGTCTGGGCCGAATCGCAAACGAACGGCCGCGGGCGCATGAAGCGCGCGTGGATCTCGGAGAAAGGCGGCCTCTACACATCCCTGATCCTGCGGCCGAAATTCGCGCCCAAGCACCTGGCCGAGCTGAGCTTGGCGGCGGCCTCCGCGGCGGCGGCCGCCATCTCAAAATTTTCCGGCGCAGAAACCTTCGTGAAGCCTCCCAACGACGTTTACGCGCGCCCCGCGGCTAAGCAGGCGGACCGGACGCGCCGATCCGCTCCTCAAGCCAAGAAGATTTGCGGAATACTGGCCGAAGCGGCGGGCGATTCCAGCCGGATCGACTGGGTCGTGCTGGGAATCGGCATCAACGTCAACAACGCCCCCAAGCTCCGAACGGCCTGCAGTCTTAAATCATTGACCGGCAAATCCTGGAGCGTGGAGAAAATGCTCGAGATATTCCTCTCCGAGTTTGCACCCGCCTACCGGCGCATCGGCTGAAGGCGCCCTAGGCCCCAAAGCCTGAATTTGTATAATTGCGTATCTTAAATAGAGAGGAACGGCATTATGGGCGATACATTCTTGACCCGGGCGGGATACGAAAAGCTGCGCAAGGAACTGGAGCCGCTTAAGGCCCAGAAGAACCAGCTTTCGCTCGACATCGCCGAGGCGCGCGAAAAGGGCGACCTCAAGGAAAACGCGGAGTACCATAGCGCGAAAGAAAAGCTGGGCGAGGTCATGGGCCGCATCGCCAAAATTCAGTCCAAGCTCGAGAACGCGAAAATCATCGACGACCTTAAGATCCCTAAAGGGACGGTTTCCATCGGATGCCGCGTCGATCTCAAGGATGAGGACGGCGACGAGTTCTCCTACACGCTTGTCGGTGAAGACGAGTCGGAGCCCGCGGAAGGCCGCATTTCCGTCTACTCCCCTTTGGCGCAGGGCCTCCTGGGCAAGAAGGTCGGCGAAAAAGCCGAAGTCAGCCTTCCCGCGGGGGCGCGCGTGTTCACCATCCTTAAGGCCGAACCCGCCCTCTAGCGCGAATCGCGTGGACATTCCCCGGGCTCTTAAGGCGCGCGCCGCGGAAGCAGGCGCGGCGTTCGCTGGAATAGCCCCCGCCGAACCGTTCCCCGAGGCCGCCGCTTACAAAAGATGGATTAGCTCCGGCATGCACGGAAGCATGGACTACATGGCCCGCAACCAGGAAAGCCGCGAGAACATCGCCGCATGGTATCCTGAGGCAAAATCGGTCCTGGTCTGCGCCTTCGCCTACGCCGGCAATGCGCAGCGCCAGGCCGACGCCGGCCAGGGCCGCGTCGCGCGCTATGCGGCCCTGCCGGACTACCATCCGGAACTTAAGCGCCGGATGGAGGAAATCCTCGCCTGGCTCAAGGCCCGCGTCCCCGAAGCGGACGGCCGCATATTCGTCGATACGAGCCCGCTGCTTGAGCGGCTTTACGCCCGCTACGCGGGGCTCGGCTGGATCGGCAAAAACACCATGGTCATTTCCCCTAAAGCCGGATCCTATTTTTTCCTGGCCGGATTGGCCGTCAACATTCCCATGGCGCACGACGAACCCGCCGCGGATCACTGCGGCAGCTGCTCCCGCTGCATCGAGTCCTGCCCGACCGAAGCGCTCTCCGAGGATCGCGTCCTCGACGCTTCCCGCTGCATCGCCTATTTCACCATCGAACACAAGGGCCGAATTCCCGCGGAGTTCCGCTCTAAAATCGGGAACTGGATCATGGGCTGCGACGTCTGCCAGGAAGTCTGTCCTTGGAACCGCTTTGCCGGCCAAAGCGCCGTTTTTCCGCCGGCGCTTCCGGAGAACCTGCCGCTAAACGAGTTTCCGAGCATGGATAAAGACTCTTTCCGAAAAAAGTACGGGCAAACGCCTCTCTCCAGGCCGAAGCTCAACGGCTTGGTCCGCAATTCCCTCCTGGCGATGGGGAACTCGCGGGACGCGTCCCACCGCCCCATTCTCGAAGAATTCGCCGCGAATCCGGATCCAATCCTGAGCGAGCAGGCCGCATGGAGCCTCGCCAGAATTTCCGAAGCGCCGCCGGAAGCCCGAGCATGAGGATCAAGAGCTCCTTTCTAGCCCTGGCCCTCCTGGGCTGCGCGCTCCGCACCCTCGAAGCCGAGCCGTCCCCCATGCCTTCGCCCCAGTCCCAGCTGCCTCAAAAACCTTCGAAGCAGGAATCGCCCTGGCCCACCGGCACCAGCTTGGACTTCATGATTCACCCCATCAAGCACGGCATGGCGCTTTTTCTCCCCTCCATCGCCACGGACCCCAACAGCGGCGTCACCTACGGCGTCATGCCCATTTGGGTTCTCCAGTCGCCGAAGACCGAGCAAATCCAGTACATCCACGCTCCCTCCGTGACCTACAACGAATATTTCGGCTGGAACGCGACTTACCGGCTTTATTACTACCCGACGGCCGAGTCTAACCTGGTCCTGCGCGGCGCCTGGGACAAGGACGATCACGAGGCTTACGCCAGCTATCAAGACCAAAAATTCCTGCATAAAAATATCGCCTTGGACCTCCTCTTCCAAGACAACGTGGACGCGTCTCGGCGTTTCTTCGGCATCGGCCCGGGAACGCCCTCGGGAGCGCAGACCAACTATACGGAAGACTACATCCGCACCCAGGCGTCCCTCGGGATGCCCCTCGGCTATGACTCCCTCTGGAAGGTCTATACTTCGAACCATTT
>JAGWJU010000249.1 GCA_028865585.1 Elusimicrobiota bacterium
TCACGCGGTCCACGCCGACTCGCGCGGAAGCTTCGGACGTGGCCAACGCGATTTACGACGGCGCGGACGTAGTCATGCTCTCCGGCGAAACGGCCGTGGGCCAGTATCCCGTGGAGGCCGTTTCGATGATGGCCGAGATCATCCGCAAGGCCGAGAACTCTCCTTTCCGTTATCAGAACGCGCCTCAAGGCCTGACGGACACTTCGGCGACCGGCTTCGCCAACGCCTTGGCGCGGGCCGCGGGCGATGCCTGCGACATCACGGGCGCCGAAGCTGTCGTGGTCTACACGCTGACCGGATGGTCCGCGCAGGTTATGTCGAAATACCGTCCGCGGGCGCCTATCTACGCGCTGACGCCGCTCATTTCGACCTACCATAAATTGGCTCTCTATTGGGGCATTACTCCTATTATCTGCCCGCTTGGAAAGTCCACGGATCAAATGCTCGGCTTCGGCGAAAGAATTATGCTGCGCAGGAGACTGATTCACAAGGGCCAGAACGTTCTTATCACCGCCGGAGGCACGGCGCGCCACAAGGCCTCCAACATGCTCAAGATCCACGTCATCGGTTCCTTGACGTACCGCTGATGGCGGGCCGCCGGTACTATCTCGTTTTATCAACGGCTCCTCCCGGCAAAGCCGACTTTTTGGCGGACAAGATCGTCGCGATACGCTTGGCCGCCTGCGTCAGCGTCCTGCCCGGAATTTTATCCCACTATGTCTGGAAGGATAAGAAGGAAAAAAGCCGCGAATCCATGCTTGTCGCGAAGACGACCGGCGCAAAGCTGGCCGAACTGACGCGCTTCATCGAAAAGAATCATCCTTACGAGACTCCCGAAATCATCGCGCTGCCGTTCTCCCGCGGCTCCAAGACTTATCTGGAATGGATCTTCGAAAGCGTCCGCTGATTCTGGCATCGGCATCGCCGCAGCGCCGCCGCCTGCTCAAGAGGCTTGGCCTGCCGTTTAAAATCGTTCCGAGCCGCGTGGGAGAGAACGTTCCGGAAAAAGATCCCCGCAAACTGGTGTTGCTCCTGGCAAAGAAAAAAGCGCGCGCCGTGGCGAGGCGCTATCCGAAGAGCCTCGTGCTGGGCTCGGACACGGTGGTCTACTGCCGGGGGGAAATTCTGGTCAAGCCGAGAAACCTGTCCGATTCAAGGCGCATCCTCAATCTCTTGAACGGCCGCTGGCACAGGGTCTATACCGGCGTGGCCCTGGCCGTGGACGGCGGTAAAAAAATCCACTCGGAAATCTGCGTGAGCAGGACCAAAGCCCGCAGGCTTGCGCCGGAAAAGCTCCAGAGCTTGGCGGGAAAGCACATGGATAAGTCTGGGTCCTACGCCATGCAGGATAAAAGGGATCCCTTCATTGAAAAAGTCATCGGAGGGAAAGACAACGTCATCGGCCTGCCGCTCTCCGCGGTCAGGCGGCTTTTGAAACGGGCAAAGTGAAGTAAAACCGCGCTCCGTGCGGCACGGCGTCTCCAATAGCGATGGTCCCGCCGTGCCGCAGGACGACTTTCTCGCACAGAGCCAAACCCAGTCCCACGTTGCCGACATGGCGCTTTATTTCCTTGCTGAAGAACTTCCGGAAGATGTCGGCGCGGGCCTCCTTGGGGATTCCGGGGCCTGAATCGGAGACGCTCAGTGTGAGCGCGTTCTTGCGGATCTCCAGGGAGATGAGGATTTTACCGCCGGACGGCGTGTGCTCGATGGCGTTGTAGAGGAGGTTGTCGAGCACGCGCCGCAGCAGGACCGAGTCTCCCATCACGGCGGGCGGGGCCTTCTCTGGCAAATCGAGGGACAACGCATGCCCTCTTTCCGCCGCGATGATCTCGAAGTCCTTGGCGCAGGCTCGGGCGAGAGAGGCCATGTCTACCGGCGCGATCTCGAGGGACTCGCCGACGGCCTCTAGGCGGTTCAATTGCAGGATGTCCTCCACCATGCGGCGCAGGCGTCCCACGGAGAGGCGCAGGAGCGCAAAGGTCCTCTTGTTGGCTTGGCTGGCGCTCTCCTCCAAAAGAGCGACGCCGGAGCTGATGACCGTGAGCGGCGTCTTGAGATCGTGGACCAGCATGGCCATAAGATCGGCGCGCTCTTCTTCCAGATCCAGCCGCCGGCGGGTTTCATCCTTGAGGCGGCTGCCCAAACGGTTGAAGGCCGCGACTACCCGGGAAAACTCATCTTTGCCGGACGCCTTGATGGGACGGAAATTTTCCGGATCATCGGGGAGATGCTCAAGGCGCGGCACAAGGCGCTCGATGCGCATCCCGAGAAAAGTGCCCAGAAGCCAGGCCAGCAATGCGATGGCGATGAAGGACATCGCGCCGAAGCGGATGCTTTGCGCGTCCATGGCCTTCATACGCGCGCGCAAGGCCTCAATGTGGTAGGAGACGCAGACTTTTCCGTAGCCGTAGCGGCCCAGGTATTCGGATTTTTCTAAATCGTAGATGCCGTCGGAAGAATCCTCGATGGATACGCCAGGATGCGGCCGCCGGCGCAGGGAAGCCGAGCTGTCGTACCGTCCTAGAATCCGCCGGCCGCGCGAATCAAAAGCCGCAACGGAGGCGAGACCGGCTTCGCGGACGATGGATTGGAGGTGGGCATTAAGGGATGCCATATGACCCTGCCGGGCCTCATCCGAGACCAGCGCGGCCACGGCTGAAGCCGTCTCGCTGGCCATGCCGCGCGCGCTGGCGTATCCGGCGCGGTGGACGTCCCGAAACTGGATGATTTGAAAGGCCGCGGCGATGGCGAGGCCGAAAACCGAGAAGATAAGCGCGAATCGATGGTTCAA
>JAGWJU010000017.1 GCA_028865585.1 Elusimicrobiota bacterium
AACCCGGCCAACTCCGCGGTTTTAATCCGCTCCCGTTCGTTAAGGCCTTCATTTTCCGGGAAGGCATCGGCTAAAATCAGGCGCAGATTCAATTTTTTAATTTTTTCGTCCAATCGGGAAGTGCCGCGCCCGTTCTCAATACCGAGTTTCCGCAAGCGTTCGTATTTAGCCAGAAGCTCCCGCATCAGGGAAAGCTTGGCGAATTTGGCTGCGGCCGAGACCTGTAGCAGGAGCGCCTGGCCGCCGGGCCCGGCTGCGCGGCCGTTGGCCTCCGCGCAGGCGGCCATGGCATGGCGCGCGCAGGTTTTCCCGTGCTGGTGCTCTCTTCCCGAGAATCGGAAAATCACGGCATCGTCCAAGCCGATGCGGTCGCGCAGAGCGGAGAGATGGGAGGGCTGGAGCTGGATTTTGCGCGAGGCCCGCAGGCTCGCGGAGTAATACGCCCGGACTGAGATTGAAAAAGCGTCTTCAGCGCTTGGCGCCGCCGTGCCGTCAAAAGCCGTGGCCGAGACGATTTTGTGCTGCGCGGCGCGTTCCAGCACGCGCATTGGGGATAAATCGCGGCTAGGTTTTTTCGGAGCCGCGCGGAAGAGGTTGGAAGCGCTTTTTCGCGCGGCCGCTGCGGCTTTCGCAGCGGCCGGAACAGGTCCGGCGGCGACAGCCTTCGCCCACGCGTGGCCAGCCGCCAAAATTCGAGAGGGAAGCGTCGCAGGCGGCATCTGCCCGACCGCTTCAAGCGGGAACTCCCCCGGTGAGGCGGAGAGGATGTCCGTGCCGATCGAAAAGAGTCCTTCTTGGAGTGTGGGCACGGCCGCCGGGCCGACGATGGAAATATCCTGCGCAACGGCGCCGTCCACGACCTCGAGTCCGCTGGCTTCCCGTCCAGTCAAAGCGTTGGCTGCCAGGGCCAGCAGGGCCGAAAGAAAGAACGTCCGGGCTTTACCGGGATATCGATAGGACTTCACGATTCAAAGCATAGCCGTCCGGCGGTGGCGAACCAAGGGCCGGAGGGCCGTCTTTATCCGCGAAAAAGACCTAGGATGAGGGGGGCCCTTTGGCCCGAAACCGCGGCAGTTTGCGCCATGCGGCCGGATTTGATAAAATGACTTTTCAATTCCTTCCTTTATAGGAGGCAAGCGTGGCGTTTTTCATCGGTCGTGATCGGGAAGCGCGCCGGGCTTACGGCTTCGACGAAATCGCCCTGGTCCCGGGAGACATGACGGTCAATCCGGACGAGGTCGACACCAGCCTCAAAATCGGCGGCATCAAGCTCGCTATTCCGTTTTTGGCTTCGGCGATGGACGGCGTCGTCGACGCCTCTTTCGCCGTGGCCATGGGCAAGATGGGCGGCCTGGGCGTCTTGAACCTAGACGGCATCAACACGCGCTACGAGAAGCCCCGCGAAATCGTGGCGCAGATCGCCCAAGCCGGCCCCGAGCAAGCCACGCGGCTCGTGCAGGAGCTTTACCGCGCGCCGGTCAAGGACCGACTCATCGCGGAGCGCGTGCGGGAGATCAAGAAGGCCAAGGTTCCCTGCGCGGTTTCGACCATCCCGCAGAACGCCGAGAAATTCGGCCGCATCGCACAGGCGGCCGGCTGCGACATTTTCGTGGTGCAGTCGACGGTGACCACCGTGCGCCACCGCGCCTCCCGCTACAAGCCCTTCGACGTGGCCAAGTTCTGCCGCAAAATGAAAATTCCCGTCGTGGTCGGCAACTGCGTGACCTATTCCGTCGCGACCGAGCTTATGGAGGCCGGAGCTGCGGGACTTTTGATCGGAGTCGGACCCGGCGCGGCGTGCACCACCCGCGGCGTGTTGGGCTTGGGCGTGCCTCAGGTGACCGCGACTGTCGATTGCGCGGCCGCGCGCGACTATTACTACAAGCGCACGGGCCGCTACGTGCCCATCATCACAGACGGCGGCATGAGCACCGGCGGCGACATCTGCAAGGCCGTCGCCAGCGGCTCGGACGGCGTCATGGTCGGCTCGGCCTTCGCGCGCTCCAAAGAAGCCCCCGGACAGGGCTACCACTGGGGCATGGCCACGCCGCACCAGAACCTGCCCCGCGGCACCCGCATCCGCGTCGGCGTCACCGGCAGCCTCGAGGAAATTCTCTACGGGCCCTCCCGCACGGACGACGGCACGCAGAACTTGGTCGGGGCCCTGCGCACCTGCATGGGCGCCCTGGGCGCCGCGACCATCCGCGAGATGCAGACGGCCGAAATTATCATCGCCCCAGCCATCCAGACCGAAGGCAAGATCTTCCAGAAGGCCCAGCGTCTCGGCATGGGGAAGTGATGCCGTCCATCGTCATCCTGGACTTCGGCAGCCAATACACTTTCCTCATTGCGCGGGCCCTGCGCGAGCTTCAAATTCCCGCGGACATCCTTCCCGGCACGGCGCCGGCCGAAAAGATTCTGGCTTTGGCGCCGCGGGGCTTGGTCTTTTCCGGCGGCCCTGACAGCGTGGGCCGCCGCGGCGCGCCCAAACCAGATCCAGCGCTGTTTTGCGCTGGCCTTCCGATTTTAGGCATCTGCTACGGCATGCAGCTTTTGGCCCGCGAGACCGGCGGCAAGGTCGCCCCCGCGCTGCGCCGCGAGTACGGCAGCGCGGAGGTGGAAATTTCCACCCCCTGCCCCATTTTTCAGGGCCTGCCTCCCAAGTTCAAGGCGTGGATGAGCCACGGCGATGAGGTTTCCGGCCTTTCCAACGGTTTTAGGGCCGCGGCCAAGACGCCCGCCGTGCCGCTGGCCGCCATGGCGGATGAACCCAAATCCTGGTACGGCGTGCAGTTCCATCCCGAGGTGGCGCATACCGAGTTCGGGTCCAAAATCCTGGAGAATTTCGCTCGCGGCGTCTGCAAGGTCTCCGAGCGCTGGACCATGGCCTCGGTGATGGAGTCCCAAATCGCGGCCGTGCGCGCCCAAGTGGGGCAGGGCGCGGTCGTGTGCGCGCTTTCGGGCGGTGTGGACAGCGCCGTCGCGGCTGCGCTCATCCAGCGCGCCATCGGCGAGAGGCTTTTCTGCATTTTCGTGGACACCGGGCTTTTGCGGGAAGGCGACCGCGTGCGGGTCGAGACGCTCTTGGGCCGCTCTTTGGGCCTCAAGATCAAGACGGTGGAGGCCGGCGCGCTGTTTTTGCGCCGCCTGCGGGGCGTGGCAGACCCGGAGAGAAAGCGCAAGATTATCGGCAAGACTTTCATCGGGGTTTTCGAGAAGGAAGCCAAGCGCCTGAAGGGCGTCTCGTTTTTGGCCCAAGGCACGCTCTATCCCGACGTCATCGAGTCGGTCTCCGTGCACGGCCCGTCGGCCTCCATCAAGAGCCACCACAACGTGGGCGGACTGCCCAAGGCGATGAAGCTCAAGCTGGTCGAGCCCCTGCGCGCGCTTTTTAAGGACGATGTTCGCATGCTCGGTCGCGAGTTGGGCATTGCCTCCGAGATTTTAGACGCGCATCCCTTCCCGGGCCCAGGCTTGGCCATCCGCGTGCTGGGGCCGGTCACGCCGGAGAAGATTGCCGTCGTGCGCCGGGCCGACGCCATCTTCCGCGAAGTGCTCGAGGCGTCGGGATGGTCCAAGAAGGTTTGGCAGGCTTTCGCCGCGCTCTTGCCCGTGCGCTCGGTGGGCGTCATGGGCGACGGGCGCACTTACGAGAACGCCGTGGTCCTGCGCGCGGTCGATGCGCGGGACGGCATGACCGCGGATTGGTCCCGCCTGCCGCACGAGGTGCTTCAAGCCGCGGCCGCGCGCATCGTTTCAGAGGTCCGCGGCGTCAACCGCGTGGCCTACGACGTGACCTCCAAGCCCCCGGCGACCATCGAATGGGAATGACCGAAACTCCGTCGGCGCAGGCGGGCATTCCTGGGCTCAAGCTCTTTCGCCGCGGCAAGGTCCGGGATGTTTACGATTTGGAAGATAAGCTTCTGCTCGTCGCCGGCGACCGCGTTTCCGCCTTCGATTCAGTCATGCCTGAGCTCGTTCCCGGGAAAGGCCGCGTTTTGACGCGGCTTTCGTCCTTTTGGTTCCGCAAAACCGCGACGCTGGTGCCCAATCATTTTTTGTCGGACGATTTAAACGACGTCAATGCCGCCCTGCCCGCGGGCATCAGGCTTTCCCCCGAAGCTTACGGGGGTCGGGTCATGCTGGCCAGAAAGGCCCGCCGTCTCGACGCGGAATGCGTGGTGCGCGGCTACCTGGCGGGCTCCGGCTGGAAGGAGTACCAGGAGACGGGCGCCGTCTGCGGAGAGCTTCTGCCCGCGGGTTTGAAGCCCTTCTCACGGTTGCCTAAGCCGATTTTCACGCCCGCCGCCAAGTCCGACACGGGCCATGACCGCAACATCGACCGGGCCGAACTTTCCCGCCTTATCGGCCCCGCGCGAGCGCAAGAGTTGGAGGAGACCAGCCTCCGGCTGTATTCATTCGCGGCGTCCTTTTTGGAGCCCAAGGGCCTCATTCTGGCCGACACCAAGTTTGAGTTCGGGCTTATTGAAGACAGGGTCATCGCCATTGATGAGATGCTCACTCCCGACAGCTCGAGAATTTGGTCCGCCGCGGACTTGAAGTCGGGGCGCGCGCCCGCCGCCTACGACAAGCAGATGCTTCGGGATTACCTGGAGTCCTCCGGCTGGAGCAAGACTCCGCCGGCGCCGCATCTGCCGCCGAATGTGGTGGAGGCGCTGCGCGCGCGCTATGAGGCCCTGGCCAAGGCGGTGCTCTCGTGAGCGTGTCCTCCACTCTGGCTAACGGCGCCGCTCGACCTGCGGCGACGCAGCGCGCGACTGCCGCATTCTATCGCGTCGAAGTGAGCCTCAAAAGAGATTTGCCCGATCCCGAGGGAGCGCGGGCGCTCTCGCTTCTGCATGCGGCGGGCCTCTCCGCGATCAAGAAAGTCCGCTCCAACAAAATTTACGCCGTCCGTGGGCCGCTGACATTGTCCCACATTCACCAAGCGGCCAAGGAACTTTTGTGCGACGTGGTAACTGAGGATTACAAGATTTTGTCTCCGCAGGCTCCGGCCTCGGGATCACGCCGCATCCGAGTGGAGGTGTGGCTCAAGCCGGAGGTCTCCGATCCGGCTGAGGACTCAATCCTTTTGGCTTTTACCTGCGCGGGACTCCCTAAGCCCGTGTCCGCGCGCCAGGGCGCGGTCTGCTACATTGAAGGCCGCGTCGCCCAGGCCGCGCTGGAAAAAGCCATCGGGCGCTGGCTCGCCAATCCCCTCATTCACCGCATCAGCGCGGCACCCTCGGCATGAAGAACGCAGTTTTGACGACGCCGAAGGCTGCGCCGAGCGCCGCCGCGCCGCAGAGGACGGTGCAAGAATTTCTGGATCTTTCCGCCAGGGGCCTCGCTGAATTAAGCCGGAAAAGCGTGTGGTCCCTCAGCGAGGCGGAGCTCCTGGCCGCCCAAGCGTACTTCAAGAAAGAGAGCCGCGAGCCAACTTGGACCGAGATGGAGACCGTGGCCCAATACTGGTCCGAACACTGCCGGCACAAGACTTTCAACAGCCCCATCGCCTACTCGGACGGCAGCCGGACGCGGCGCATCAAGAGTCTTTTCGCCGAAACGGTGGCCAAGGCCACCAAGGAACTCAAGAAGCCCTGGTGCCTCTCGACCTTTAAGGATAACGCGGGCATCGTAAGCTTCGGGAAATCCGGCAAGTGGGCCCTGGCGCTCAAGGCCGAGACGCACAACCACCCGTGCGCGCTCGAACCCTACGGCGGCGCGGCCACGGGATTGGGCGGCGTGGTGCGCGACGTTTTGGCCGCTGGGCTGGGGGCCAAACCCGTGCTGGCCACGGATGTTTTTTGCTTCGGCCGTCCGGACGACAGGAAGCCTCTTCCGGAAGGCGCCGTGCCGCCGCTGCGGGGGCTGCTCTCCGCCGTGGCGGGCGTGGGAGACTACGGCAACCGTCTCGGCATCCCGCTGGCCGCGGGCGGGCTTTATTTCGATGACGGCTACCGGCTGACGCCGCTGGTTTTTGCGGGGTGCGCCGGCATTTTGCCGCGCTGGGCCGTGGGCAAGGCCGCCAAACCGGGCGATCTCATCGTCGCGGCGGGAGGGCGCACGGGCAAAGACGGCATTCACGGCGCGACCTTCTCTTCAACGGAGCTCGACGGCTCGGCCCGCGCCGCGGTGCAGATCGGCCATCCCATCAACGAAAAAAAGATATTGGACGCTCTTTTGCAGGCTAGGGATCGCAAGCTCTACCGCTTCATCACCGACTGCGGAGCCGGAGGGTTCGCCTGCGCGGTGACCGAACTGGCCGCAGCCGCGGGCGGCGCGCGCGTGGATTTGGCGAAGGCTCCGCTCAAGACCGCGGACTTGGAGCCCTGGGAGATTTGGCTCTCGGAGTCCCAGGAGCGCATGGTGCTGGCCGTGCCGCCGGCGAATCTGCGCGCTCTTGAAAAAATTTTTGCGGACTCGTTCTGCGAGATCGCGGTGCTGGGAGAGGTCGTGCGCAACGGGCGCATTACGGTCGAGCACGGCGGCGCGCGCGTGGCGGATTTGAGCTTGAATTTCCTCGAAAACGGCCTGCCCCGCGCGGAGAGAAAGGCCGTGTGGAAGGCGCCCAAGGCCGCCAAGGCGGGCAAGGCCACGCTTAATCCCGGAGCGGGCCGGCGCTGCGCGGAGATTTTATCCGCGGCGCTCGCGCACCCCAACGTCTGCAGCCGCGAGAGCGTCGTGCGCCGCTACGACTACGAAGTGCAGGCCGGCACGGTCATCAAGCCTCTGCAAGGCGTCAAGCACGACGGGCCGGGCGACGCCTGCGTCATCTGGCCTCGCGCGGCCGTGGGCGAGGCGGAGGGCTTCGCCGGCTTTGCTTTATCGCACGGCCTCAATCCGGCCTACGGAAAAATCGACCCTTACTGGATGTCGTTGGCCTGCGTGGACGAAGCCCTGCGCAACTTGGTCTGCGTGGGCGCGGATATTTCCCAGGCGGCGCTGCTGGATAATTTCTGCTGGGGCAGCCCCGACAATCCTGTGGTTCTCGGCACCCTGGTGCGCGCGGCCCTGGGCTGCTATGACGCGGCCAAGGGCTTTCAAACGCCGTTCGTCTCCGGAAAGGACAGCCTTTACAACGAAGCGAAGAGCGCCGCGGGCAAAAGCGCCCCGGTTCCCGGCACTCTTTTAATCACCGCGGCCGCGCCAGTGCGCGACGTGAGGAAATCGGTGACCATGGACGTCAAGGCTCCCGGCAATCCGCTCTATCTGCTGGGCTCGACCGCGGCGGATCTGGCGGGGTCGCTGTGCGCCGAGATTCTGGGCGTCGAAGGCGCGGGCCTTCCGCGCGTCGATTCAAAGACCGCGCTCAAAGGTTTCCGCGCCGTGTTGGCCGCGATGGACAAGGGCTTGGTCCTCTCCGCGCACGATTTGTCGGAGGGCGGGCTGGCCGTGGCCGCGGCCGAGATGGCTTTTTCGGGAGAGTTCGGCATCCGGCTCGAGCTTGACGCCTTGGCCTGCAAGGGCGTCATCTATTCTCCCGAGGTTCTGCTTTTCTCGGAGAGCCCCAGCCGCATTCTGCTTGAGGTCCCTGCGGACCGCGAGGCGGAGTTCGTCCGCGCCGCCAAGGGCGCGCCGGTTCTGCGCTGCGTGGGCCGCACCATCGCCAATCCCATCCTCAAGGTCAAGGGATTGGACGGGCTCTCGGTGATGGAGGAGTCCATCGCCGCCCTGAAGGCACGTTGGCAGAAAACTCTCTCGGAGGCTCTCGCATGAAGGCTCCGCGAATCCTGGTCCTGCGCGCGCCGGGCGTCAATTGCGACGTGGAGACCGAAGCCGCTCTGAAATTCGTGGGCGGCGCGCCCGAGCCCGCGACCATGGCCGAGGTGCGCGCCGGGCGGGTGCGGGTCCTCGACTATGCCATGGTGGTCTTTCCCGGCGGATTCTCTTACGGCGACGATTTGGGCGCCGGGAAAATTTTGGCCGTTCAGATTCGAAGCTACTTGAAGGATTTGCGCCACCTCGTGCGCCAAAAACGTCCGGTGTTGGGCGTGTGCAACGGTTTTCAGGCGTTGGTCAAGGCCGGACTTCTGCCCTTCGGCTCGGGCGAAGCCAGCGCCGGATTCGCGGCCAACGACTCGGGGCGTTTTGAGGCGCGCTGGGTGCACCTGCGCCTCAATACGCAGAGTTCCAGCCTCTTTTTCCGCGGCCTTCCCGAGATGATCGAGCTGCCCGTGGCCCACGGTGAGGGCAAGCTCGTCTTGAGATCCCCGCGCCTGCTTGAAGACTTGAAAAAAAACCACTCCATCGCCATGCAGTACGTCTCGGACGACGGCAAGCTGGCGGGCTATCCCGCCAACCCCAACGGCTCGGTCTTCAACATCGCGGCGCTTTCAAACCCCGAGGGCAACTGCCTCGGGCTGATGCCGCACCCCGAGCGTTTCACCGCCATCTATCACCACCCCAACTGGACGCGCCAAACCTTCTTCAAACACTGCGTGGGACTGGAGATTTTTCGCAACGCGGTGGAGTATTGCCGGAGCTGACGGCTAAACCACATTCCAGGCCAAGAACATGTGCGGCATCTTCGCGGTGACCGAGTGCGCGGCGGCGGCGGACGTGGTCCGAGCCGGGCTCCTGGCGCTGCAGCACCGCGGGCAGGAGTCCTCCGGTATCGTTTCCAGCGACGGAGAAAAGATCCACGCCAAAGCCGGCATGGGCCTGGTCTCGGACGTGTTCCCCGGACCGGCCGCAGCGCTTCTGCCCGGCCGCGCCGCCGCTGGCCACGTGCGCTACTCGACCGCAGGAGAGTCCCTCCTTAAGAACGCCCAGCCGCTGATGTTCGGCGGCCGGCACGGGGCCCTGGCCATCGCGCACAACGGCAACTTCACCAACGCCGCCGTCCTGCGCAGGGATCTGGAAGCCAGGGGCGCCATCTTCCAGTCCTCGACCGACTCGGAGGTCGCCGTGCACCTGATGGCCCGCCGCGGCCCGCCGCTTGAGCGCGCTTTTATCGGAAGCCTGCGCCGCATCGAGGGCGCCTATTCCCTCATTGTCTTCACGCCCGGCCGCGTTCTGGCCGCGCGCGATCCGCTGGGATTTCGGCCGCTCGTTTTGGGGCGCCTCGGCCGGGGTTTCGTTCTGGCCTCCGAGACCGCGGCGTTGGACGCGGTCAAGGCGTCGTTCGTTCGGGAAGTCGAGCCCGGAGAGGTGCTGATTTTGGAGAAAGGGCGTGTTCGCAGCCTTAGGCCTTTTACGGCGAAGAAGGCCCTGGCGCGCTGCGTTTTCGAGCACGTTTACTTCGCGCGGCCCGACTCGCAGGTCTTCGGGCGCAACGTGCAGGCCGCGCGCCGCGAGATGGGACGGCAGCTGGCCCGGGAAATGGAGGGCGTTCGAACGGATATCGTCGTGCCGGTGCCGGACTCGGGCGTCTCCGCGGCGCTGGGGTTTTCCGACGTTTCGGGCGTTCCTTTTGAGATGGCCCTGGTGCGCAACCACTACGTGACCCGGACCTTCATCAAGCCGACTCAAGCGCAGAGGGAGTCCTCCGCGGCCATGAAGCTCTTTCCCGTGGCCGAGGCCCTGCGCGGCCGCCGCGTGGTGCTCGTCGACGACTCCATCGTGCGCGGCACGACCTCGCGCCTTATCGTGCGCCGCGTGCGCGAAGCCGGCGCGCGCGAAATCCACATGGCCATCGCGAGCCCGCCCATCGTCTCGCCCTGCCACTACGGGATCAACACGCCGCGCGCCAAGGAGCTCATCGCCGCGGGACGAGGAGTGGAAGCCGTGCGGAAGTTCTTGGAGGCCGACAGTCTGCGCTACCTGAGCCTGGAGGGCCTCTTGAAGGCCGCCGGCGGCCCGGCCGGAGAGGGGGGATTCTGCTCCGGGTGCTTCACCGGCCGCTATCCCGCACCGGTCCCCGCGGGTGAGAAAAGCGAGCCGCGCGGCCCGGCGCGGAAATGATTTCCTTTTCCGATACCACCGTCCTTCTTCTCGGCGCGGGAGGCCGCGAGCACGCCCTGGCCAGGGCCTTGGCGCTCAGCCCGCGCCTTAAAAACCTTTACTCTCTGCCCGGCTCGGATGCGATTTCGGACTGGGCGCAGAGCCTGCCTGGAAATCCGGCCTCGCCAGAGCAGGTTGTGGCCGCGGCGAAGGATCGGCATGCAAGCTTGGTCGTTATCGGCCCCGAGGCGCCCCTTGCCGCGGGCGTCGCGGACGCCTTGCGCGCAGCAGGTCTTTTGGTCTTTGGCCCCAATAAAGACGGGGCACGGCTTGAGTCTTCTAAGATTTTCGCCAAGGAGTTTATGGCCCGGCACGGCATTCCCGCCGCGCGCTCGCAGGCGTTTGAAGCCGCCGCCGCGGCCAAGGCCGCGCTTAAGGACTGGCCCGAAACCGTCGTCGTGAAGGCCGACGGACTGGCCGGCGGCAAGGGAGTGTTCGTCTGCCCTTCGCGGGCCGAAGCCGCCCGAGCCGTCGATTTTTTGATGGAGCAAGAGGGAGCGGGGCAGGCCGGAAAAAAAATCCTGCTTGAAGAAGCTCTTTCCGGACCGGAAATTTCTGCTTTGGCCGTGTGCGATGGGAAAAACTTCCGCCTGCTGCCGTTCGCGCGGGATCATAAGCGCCTTCAAGACGGAGACGCGGGCCCCAACACCGGCGGCATGGGAGCTTTTGCGCCCGTGCCGGTTTCCGAAGAGGCTCGTGCCGCCATTGAAAATATATTTGCGCGGACGCTTGGCGGCTTGCGCGCCGAGGGTATCGACTATCGCGGCGTTCTTTACGCCGGGCTCATGATGACGGCCCGGGGCCCGAAGGTCCTTGAGTTTAATTGCCGTTTTGGCGACCCGGAGGTACAGGCCGTGCTGCCGCTTTTGAAATCGGATTTTTTGGAGCTGGCCCTAGCCTGCGCCAAAGGCGAATTGGGCCGGATCCGCGTTGAGGTCGCGCTTGGCGCCTGCGTCTGCGTGGTTCTTGCCTCCCGCGGCTATCCGCAAAATCCGGCTCCAGCCGGAAAAATCGCCGGTTTGGAGGCTGCGCGCGATTCCGGCGTGCTGATTTTTCATTCATCCACCGCGGTTTCGGATCGGGCTTGGTCGGGAGGCGCCGGACGCGTGATCGGCGTAAGCGCGTTGGGCAAGGATCTCTCGGAAGCCCGACGCCGGGCCTACGCCGCGGCGGACAAAATCCAATTCGCGGGGAAGGTCCTGCGCCGGGACGTGGCGGCCGGGATGCCCGCAGGGGCGGAGGCTTAAATGGCGAAAATGCGGCCGCAGGTTGGAGTCATCATGGGGAGCCGCAGCGACTGGGAGACCATGAAGCGCGCCTCGGAGGTTCTTGCGGAGTTGGGCGTGGCGCACGAGTGCAGGGTGGTCTCGGCGCACCGCACGCCCGATCTGCTTTTTCGCTACGCCGCTTCGGCGCAAAAGCGCGGGCTTAAAGTCATCATCGCGGGCGCCGGCGGCGCGGCGCACCTGCCCGGCATGGCCGCGGCCAAGACCGTGCTGCCGGTTTTGGGCGTACCCGTAAAATCGAAGGCCTTAAAAGGCGTCGACTCCTTCTTATCCATCGCGCAGATGCCCGCCGGCGTGCCGGTGGGCACGCTTGCCATCGGTGAGGCGGGCGCGGCCAACGCGGCGTATTTGGCCGCTCAGATTTTGGCGCTGCAGAGCCCCGCTTTGCGGCGCAAAATAGAAAACTTCCGGCGCGCTCAGTCGCGGAGCGTGAGGCGCGCGGCGCTTTGAAGACGCTCCTTCCCGGTTCGACGCTCGGCATTTTGGGCGGCGGACAGTTGGGCCGCTACCTGGCCCTGGCCGCGCGGCGCATGGGCTACAAGACGGGCGTTCTCGATCCGGCGCCGCGCGGCCCGGCGGCCCAAGTCTGCGACTTCCATGTCCGGGCTCCGGTCGAGGACGAGGCCGCGGCGCTTGAGCTGGCCAAGCGCTCGGATGTCTTGACGCTCGAGTGGGAGCTCATCCCCTCCCCGCTGCTCAGGGCCGTGTCGGCCAAGAAGCCGGTTTTTCCTGATGCCCGCGTCCTTGAGATTATCCAGGACCGCCTTGTGCAAAAGGAGTTCTTGGGCAAGGAAGGCTTCCCTCAGGCGCGTTTCAAGTCCGCCGCGAGCGCCGCCGAGCTTTCGGCCGCGGTCGCCGACATCGGGTATCCCTCGATTTTGAAGCGCCGTCGCGCCGGCTACGACGGCAAGGGCCAGAGCGCTTTGGGCGGCGAGCAGGACCTGCCCGCGGCGCTTGAGCTCGTTTCCGCGCCCTGCGTACTCGAGGAAAAAATCGATTTCGAACGCGAGATTTCCGTCGTGCTCGCGCGCGATCAGAAGGGGAACGTCGAGTTTTTCCCCATCGCGCACAACGAGCATAAAAACGGCATTCTGCGCCTATCCTCGGCGCCCGCGCCAATCTCCGAAACGCGTGCCAGAGAGGCCCGGGATCTCGCCGCCGCCGCGGCGCAGGCCCTGGGGCATGTGGGGGTGATGGCCATCGAGATGTTCGTAGCCAAAGGAGGCGCGCTGCTGATCAACGAGATCGCGCCGCGCGTGCACAACAGCGGGCATTACACCATGGGCGCCTGCGCGGTCTCCCAATTCGAGCAGCACCTGCGCGCGGGCTTGGGGTTGCCGTTGGCGGAGACTTGGCTTCTCTCCCCGGTGGTTATGGCAAATCTGCTCGGAGACCTCTGGACCGCAGGCGCGCCTCGCTGGGAGCCCCTTCTGCACAATCCGCGCGCGCGGCTCTACCTCTACGGCAAGGACGCGCCTAGACCGGGGCGCAAGATGGGCCACTTTTTGCTTTTGGGCGGCGACGTCGAGTCCCTGCGCACCGAGGCGGATCAGATTCTGCGCCGGATGGGAACGCCGCCGGGGCGCTAGCAAGGATGGAGCGGCCCGCTCGCAAGGCTAGAATCACCGCATTCGGCCGGTTGCTTCTTGGTTTCGGCGGCGCCGCTGCCGCAACGGCGTTTTTGTGCCTTGCTCCGGTTAAAGTCCAGCCTTTCGATGCGCGCTGGCCGTGGCTGGTGTCGAACCGGCCGCTTTATCATATCCAGAATATCGGAGACCGGGTTTGGGCCGTCCCTGATCCGGCCATCGTCGCGGTGGATCGCGTCAACGGCAAGCGTTTCCTCGTGGCCAAGGGGGCAGGAACGTATCGGATTTTCTGCATCGGCCAGTCTACGACGGAGGGATTTCCATTTAATCCCAGGGGCGGCTATCCCGAGTGGCTGCAGGCGATGGTGCGGACTCTTCTGCCGGGCCGCCGCGTCGAGGTCATTAATGCCGGCGCGTCCGGATCCGATAGTACGCGCGACTTGGCCATCGTGAAGGAAGTCCTCAAGTACAGCCCCGATCTTCTCGTGCTTTAC
>JAGWJU010000250.1 GCA_028865585.1 Elusimicrobiota bacterium
CCCGGCAGCGACATCCAGGATCATGCCGACCGTCTGGCGCGCGCGATGGTCGAGAAGCTCGGCATGAGCGAGAAAGTCGGAATCCTGGACGCCGGCCACGATCAATACGGCCGCCGCAAAATCAGCGATCGGACGGCCTACCAGGTGGACCGCGAGGTTTCCCGCATCATCGGAGAGTGCCTGGTGAAGGCCAAGAACCTGCTTTCCATGGACCGCGCGAAGCTTGACGCGCTGGCCAAGGCCCTCTTCGAGCGGGAAACGATTTACCAGAACGAAATCGAGGCCATCGTTTACGGCCGGAGCCAAGCGCCCAAGCCTTAAGCGCCTGCCGTTGGCAAGCCCTGATCCGCGGACTATACTAGCCCGACTTTGGAAGGGTGGATGAGCAGTTTTTTTCCTTTGCGAAAAATAAAAACTCTCCGTAATGCCCGGATAGTTCTCAAATCGTCGCGTCCATGAAATCGTTCTGGGCGCGCCGCGTCGCAGGCCCGGCGGCCGTGCTTTTTTCCTGGGGACTTTTTCTCATCCTGTCGCACCGTCTCTGGCCGTATCAGGGCGTATTCACAGGAGAGGCGCAGGGCGGCGCCGCAGCTTATGCCTGGATTCATCAGATTTCCGGCGCAGCCGCGTGGTATAGTTCATCCATTGGGGAGTGGAGCATTCCTTTGATGTACAACACTTCTCACGGCCCTTGGGGCATCTATCTGCTGGCGCCGTTCGTCGCGCTGGGCGGATGCACCTTGGCATCGTTGCGGTGCTACTCCGCCTTCATGTTTCTGTTCGCGCTCTGGGGCACGTGGTGGTTGGCTTTTCTTACTACAAAAAGTGAAACGGCGGCGCTTCTGGCGGCGATGCTGCTGGCCATTTGCCCCGCGATGGCGGTAACGCGCAGCGAATACGTTTCGGCGCCGGACGCGGCGGCGTCCGTCTGGGCTCTGTGTTTCGCCTTGTCCTACGTTCGCACGCGCAAGCCGGGCTATGCCTGGGCCGCCAGCGCCGCTTTTTTTCTGGGACTTTGCACTAGAACTTGGGTGGCAGGCCTGGGCGTGGGCCTTGCGCTCTATGCGATCTTGGCGTGGCGCGGAATTCTGGCATTGCTCCCCGAATCGGACGAGGCCAAGGCGCGCCTTCTCGGCGTCTGCTTGGCGCTTGCCGGAATTTTCATGCTTCCCATCCTCGCTTGGAACGCGACCCACAGCTGGTTCAGCGCGTGGTTTTACGCGCACAATCTTATTCGCCGCGGGTCATCGACCTGCGGCCAACCGGGCCATGGTTCGTGCAGCAATCTGGCGTATTGGACGAACTTGAAGTTCAACGTGCACCAACTGGCGAGCCTGTGCGACGGCACCGCGCGCATCATGGTTCAGGAGCCGTGGCACTGGCTTTATGCCGCGCCGCTTTTAATCTCCCTCATTTTCACCGTTCGGAACGCGCGGCGACGGGGCTCGCTTTGGAGCGCGTCCGCGGCTTTGTGGATTATCGCGCTCGGATATTTTCTTGCCGCGGCCATGAGCCCGACGACTCAGGATGCCATTCATTTGGGTCCTCTGGTTCCCATTCTGGCTGTGCTGGCGGCTTCATGGATTGTGACCGTTCCTATCGGATGGCCGCGCGCGGCCGCCGCCGGCGTCATGGCTCTAGTCTGCGCCGCCCAGTTCACGGGAGACGTTTGGCTTTTCCAAAAAAAATACGTCGACATTTCCTCGGCGGGGGTGGGGTGGTACGGAACCTCGCCGCTGATCGTAGGTGTCTCGCGCTGGGCGGGCGAACAGCGGATTCCCATCATTCCGCTCTCGCAGCCCTTCGCCGATGCAGCGCCTTATTTTTCGCAAGGCCGTGCGATCCTTATTCCGCGGCGCGATTGGATTTCCAGCGACCGCTATCCTTGGAAAGAATGGCTGCTCCGCAAGGATAGGCCCTATTTCCTAACTGAGAACGACAGCCTGGGTGCCGCCGCGGCTGCCGAGCTTAAAAACGAATCGGAGAAATGGGGCGTGTCCTTGGCTCGGGTTAAGGTTTTTCGCGATTCTTTGAACCGCCCGGCATTTGTGGTATATCGGGTTCGATGAAGATGCCGGCCCGCTAAGTCGCGCTCATCAAGGCCTGGATCGACCAGGGCGCGGTCTGGCCCGCGTCGGTCAAAACAATCCCGGCCAAGGTTTGGCACGCGCGGCGCAAGACCGCCAAGGAAACCTCGGCGGACTAGGCGCATGGGGCCCCGCAAGCCCGCCGCGCGATGGCCTTAATTCCAAAAGAGGCGGCGGAGCAAGCCGGGCCAGAATCTCAGGGGACTCCGATGTTCGCCGCCGCCTGCGAGGTCTGCCGAGCGGCGGGCGTTTCCTAAGAGCCGGCCGGATTTCAGCGCCTGTCCCTTGACGGGCGCGCCTTCCGGCGTCATACTTGGGCGTCCGCGCCCATGCAATATTACCTCTACGATCCGGAGCAGAAAAAGCCGACCGGCCCCTTCGAGGCCGAGGTTCTAAAACTCGCCGCGGGCTTCGTGCCCGATTCGCAGGTCTGCCCGCTGGGCCAAAAAGACTGGGTTCCTGCCAAGTCCGTGCCGGAACTCACGGGCCTGCTTGCCGCCCTGGCCGCAGTCCCTCCGTCCGTCGTGGTTTCCGCCGCGGATTTGGCCGCGCGACAAGCAGGCTTAGGCGCCCCGGCGCCCGCGCAGCCGGAGCCGGCGCCGAAGACGCAGGGATCTCCCACGCGGGTTTTGGACGCAGCCGCTCCTCGAACCTTGGGCGCGCTCATGTCGGACGCGCTTACGCTGTCCCTAAGCGCTTGG
>JAGWJU010000251.1 GCA_028865585.1 Elusimicrobiota bacterium
CCGGCCGTTTTGAACGAAGTTAAAAAGGAGCCAGCCGCCGCCAAGGCCGCGGGCAATGCTTCGACAAGCTCGAACAGGTTTTGGAAGCAATCTAAGACTCATTTTAACCTTAATAAAATTCGCCAGCTGGGCTTGGCTCTCGCCGCTCTTGGGGCCTTGCTTTTCGCGGCCCCGGCGCATGCCGCCTCGCTCATGGCCGCAGGCGGTCCCGCTCCGATTATTTTAAGGTGCCTCGCCGTCGGTTCCATCAGCGGCGCGGCCATGTTCCTATTAGTTGTCGTCGGCTTCATGTTCCCTCTAAAAGCCGATGTCGGAGCCAGCGGAAAAGATCCTTGGCATTTGGACATAAAAACCGTCTTGCGAGAAACATCCATCGTAAGCGTCATCGTCGCCGGACTTATGACGGGCTACGCGTTCGTCGCCTCGGCGGTGAGCCGTGGAGTCGTGCCCAAGCGAGCCGTGATCATGGCCGCAACGGCAGTTTCGCATCCTGTGCTCTGGAGCCTTGGCGGCGCCGCGCTTCTTGGAATCGCGGGAGCCGCGATCTTCGGGCGTCTGGGCGCCAAGAAAGGAGATCAAGCCGGCGACGGTTTTGGCGGGATACTGGGGATGGAGGCCGGCCTCATCTTCGGCGGTCTTGGCGGCGCCGTAATCGGAACTCTGCTCGGACTGCTTGTCAGCGGCGTGATTTAGCCGCGCGGCTCCCCGAACCTAAATTTTATTTTTTCGCCCGCCGCGATTTGCTATGGTTAGTGCGAATCCCATGCGGCTCGATCATGTCGGCATCGCGGTTTCCTCCATCGCGGAGTCTCTCCCGTTTTACAAGAACAAGCTCGGCCTGGCGCTCGCGCACGAGGAAAACGTTCCGTCGCAAAACGTGCGCGTCGTCTTTCTGGAAGCCGGCGAATCGTCCATCGAGCTTCTGGAGCCGACCGGCGAGGGCGCCGTCGCCAAATTTTTAAGGGAACGCGGGCCGGGCCTGCACCACGTGGCCTTCGCGACGGAGAATCTTCGCGCCGAAATGGCCCGGCTCGCCCAAGCCGGCGCGCCGCCGCTGGAAAAAGAGCCGCGCCACGGCAGCCGCGGCCACGAAGTTTGTTTTCTGCACCCCAAGCACGCCAAGGGAACTCTCGTGGAGTTGGTGGGCCATGACTGAGCCCAAATCCTCGGTTTCGCCCAAGACGCAGGATCTCTTAAAACGCCGCGCGCGCGCCGAGGCGGGCGGAGGACCCGAACGGGCAAAGGCCCAGCACCAGCGCGGCAAGCTTTTGGCCCGCGAGCGCATCGATTTGCTCTTGGACGAGGACAGCTTCGAGGAAATTGACCTGCTCATCGGCAAGAACCGGCCGGAGTTGGGCGCGGAAGACGGGGAGTCGCCGGCCGACGGCGTGGTGGCGGGCTACGGCAAGATCAACGGCCGCAGCGTCTGCGTCTTCGCGCAGGACTTCACCGTCTCCGGCGGTTCGCTCGGCCTCGCGCATGCGCGCAAGATCTGCAAGCTCCTCGATCTCGCCGTTGAGGCGGGCCTGCCCGTCGTTGGGCTGTGCGACTCAGGCGGCGCGCGCATTCAGGAAGGCGTCGACGCCTTAGGCGGCTACGCGGAGATCTTCCACCGCAACGTCCTGGCCTCGGGCGTCGTTCCGCAGATTTCCGTGGTGCTGGGTCCCTGCGCCGGCGGCGCGGTCTACTCTCCGGCCCTGACCGATTTCGTGTTCATGGTCGAGGAGACCAGCCACATGTTCATCACGGGGCCGGACGTGGTGCGCCAAGCGACCGGCGAGCAGTGCGACTTCGAAACCCTGGGCGGCGCCAAGACGCACAGCGAGAAGTCCGGCGTGTGCCATTTCCGCGCGGCCAGCGAGCAGGATTGCTTCAGGCAGGTCCGCGAGCTGCTCGACTACATCCCCTCCAACTGGAAACAACCGGCGCCTTCCGTCATGCTTTCCGACGACGCGGCGCGGCCCAGCGAGATTCTCGACTCCATCGCCGCCTCGGACTCCAAAAAGCCCTACGACATCCGGGAGGTCATCGGCGAAATCGCCGACGGCCACCGCTTCCTGGAGGTCCATCGCGACTTCGCCAAGAACATCGTGGCGGGATTCATCCGCTTGGGCGGAGAGAGCGCGGGCGTCGTCGCCAACAACCCCGCGGTCCTTTCGGGCGCCTTGGACATCGACGCCAGCGAGAAGGCCGGGCGATTCGTGCGCTTCTGCGACGCCTTCGGCATCCCGCTCCTGACTTTGGTCGACGTGCCCGGCTACTGGCCGGGGCTCGCCCAGGAGCACGGCGGCATCATCCGCAAGGGCGCCAAGCTCCTCTACGCCTACGCGGAAGCGACCGTTCCCAAGATCACGGTGATTCTCCGCAAAGCTTACGGCGGCGCCTACGACGTCATGAGTTCCAAGCACATCCGGGGCGACGTCAACTACGCTTGGCCCGGCGCGGAAATCGCGGTCATGGGCGCGGCCGGCGCGGTGGAAATCATCCACCGCCGCGAGATCGCCTCCGCCGCCGATCCGGAGGCCAAGCGCCGGGAGCTGGTCCAAAGCTACGTCGAACGCTTTGCCTCGCCCTACCAGGCCGCCAAACGCGGCTACGTCGACGAGATCATCGAGGCGGGCAAGACGCGACAGAAAGTCGTCTCGGCGCTGCGCTTCCTTAAAAACAAGACCTCGCCGGCGCCCGCCAAAAAGCACGGCAACATCCCGCTCTAACCTTTCCCCGGCTTGGAATCCGGGCGACTCCCTTGCCCCTGCGGCGCGGAATTCGAAGGTGCAGACCCGCGCCC
>JAGWJU010000252.1 GCA_028865585.1 Elusimicrobiota bacterium
TGTTGGCCGTGTTGCCCGAGTAGGTCGTGTCGTTGAAGCCGCCGCACAAAAGCACGTCACCCGAATAAAAACCGGTTCTCATGAGCGTAGCCGTGTGCGCAAAGCGCGCGACGCTCATGACGTTGAGTGCGGATGTGGCCCAGTTGCCGGTCGCCGGATTGTAGATTTCCACGGTCTTTAAGACCGTTCCTAAGGCATTGACGCCGCCCGCGACCAGAACGGTGCCGTCGGGCAGGAGGGTGCCGGTGGCGTCGTAGCGCGCGGAGTTCATGGAGTTGATGGTTTGAAACGTGCCATCGGGCAGAAGCAATTCCGCTTCGCTGGTCGCGGTGCCGTAGCCGGTGTTGTCCGTGACTCCGCCGGCGATGAGGACCTCTCCGTTGGGCAGCAGCACGGAGACGTTGCCGTAGCGGGCGACGCTTTGGGCGCGCGCGGAGAACGAGAGAACGGCGGCGAGGCCGAAGACGGCCAAGGCTCCCAAGTTCTTCTTATGCATAGACACGAGTTGCCGCGTTGCCGGAGGCAATGTGGGAATAAAGTAACGAAGCGGTGTTACAAAATCAATAACGGGAAACGCGGATAAGCGCCGGAATTGCGATCTTATTTTGCGGGGACGACTAGGAGGGAGTCGCCGTTTTTGCGCCGGGCATCTGTCGGATACAGTCTTTTCTTGCCGTTGACCAAGAAGTAATAACGATAGGATCCGGGCATGAGATAGACTTTAAGGGTCCAGGCGCCTTTTTTGCGGCGCATGGACTCCCTGCCTCCCTCCCGGATGAGGAAGGCCCCGGCAAGATCGACGGAGCGCGCATGGGGCGCTCTGAGCTTGAAAACCACGGGGTGCGCCTTTTGCGGGTTCGCGGTAGAGGAGGCCTGTTTCGCGACGGGGGCGGCCGGCGGCTTGCGGGCCGATGCCGCGGATTTCCCCGCCTGAACGGCTTTGGGCTGCGCCGCCGGATGTTGAGCCGCGGGCTTGGGCGGACGCGCTTCTGGTTTCTGATGCTGGAAAAGAACGGGAACCGCGGGCGGCGCCTGCCAGTGCTCGTAGAGCGTCGCGGCGAGCGCGCCGCCGAAGAGAATGACGAAAAAAGAGTCCGCAACCAGAAGAACGGCCCAAATCTTCTGGCTGGAGAAAAAACTTCTCGTCCTTGGCTCCTGCTCCACCGCGTCCATTCTAGCGAAGCCGCCGCGGGCTGTCAATGAAATTGAGCCAGGAGCTCTTCCCACCGCCCCTGAGCGCGCAGGATAGTCTCGACGACTTCCCGCACCGCGCCGGCGCCGCCGCGGGCCTTCGTGATCCAACGGGCCGCGGTCTTGACCTCGGGACGCGCGTTGGAAGGCGCTGCGGCCAAGCCCACGCGCTTAAGGACCGGGAGATCCGGCAAGTCATCGCCCATGTAGAGCGTGTCGCGCAGCGGAACGCCCGATTTCCGCCCGATTTCCTCCAGCACCGCGACCTTGTCGAGGCGGCCTTGGTAGATGTAAGACGCTTGGAGCATCTCTAGGCGTTTTTGCGTTCCCGCCGATTGGCGCCCGCTGATGAATCCTGTTTTGACTCCAGCCTGCGCCAGCCAGGTGAGCGCAATGGAGTCCTGCGAGTGCATGCCCTTGAATTCTACCAGCCCGCCTGCGGAATCCACGAAGTGGTAGATGAGCCCGTTGGTGAGCACGCCGTCGACGTCCATGAGCGCGAGCTTCACGCGTTTGGCGGCGTTTCGGAGCCGGCTACGGCTTAATTTTGGCATTGGGAGCTATTCTCCTTCTTCGCTTTCCGAGGATCGAGGGCGTTGACGATGGCGGCCATGTGGTTGGCGCCGGGAGCCCCGAGGTCAAGGCGCAAGACTCTGCGTCCGGCCGCGATGAGGGCGGTAAAATCTCCTTCCGCCTGCGCGCGCCAGACGGTCTCAAGGCCGTAGCGGCGGCGCGGCAGGGGCAGCGGAGCGGCGGGAGGCGCGACGATTTCGACGAAGAGTCCGCAGTTTTTGCCGCCCTTGTAGAACTGTCCGCCGGAGTGCAGGTAGGCTGGACCAAAATCGAGCACGGTCGCAAGGCCCGTCTTTTCGCGCAGAAGCGCCGTGAGCTTTTCGAGCGCCGCCGCGTCCTTCCCCTCGGGCGCGGCGTAGGCCAGTACGGCGCAATAATCTCCTGGGCGCGCGCGGCCTAGGTGGGCGGCCAGAGTCTTCTCCAACGGGCTGTAGCCCGTCCGCAGTCCCGGAAACACGAGCTGTTTGAGTTCCGGATCGCAGAACGCGGGGATGCCGGAAGCGTAGAAATCGGGTTTGGGCCCGCGGCCGCGCGCTTTCTTCGGTGCGTTCCGCCCGACGGCGTCCAGAATGTCCCGCGCGGCGGCTTTGGCGGACTCGACGTCAGGCTCTCCGAACGGGTTGGCGCCCAGCAGAAACGCCGCGGCGCACGCGGCGATTTCCCAAGTCAAAAACTCCGCAGCCGCGTTCGTATCGGCCGCCATGGGAACGATCAGTTCGTCCGGAGCGCAAGCCTGCGGCGAGCCGTTGTTCTCGCGCAAGACGGGCAACAGCCCTCGTCCGCCTTTGCCCAGCGCCTCCGCGATCATCTGAAAAATCCAGGGGCCGAAGCTTTGCAGGCGCCGGGGTAACTTAATCACGAGCTTGTTGCGGCCGGTGAGTTCTCCGCGCGCAAGGAGCGCGCCCAGCTTCAGGGCGGGGTTGTCCTCGACGGAAGTCCAGAGACGCCGTTCCTGCTCCAGCGCGTCGCGCAAAAACGCCTCTACGTCCACGCCGGAGAGCGCGGCAGGCACCAA
>JAGWJU010000018.1 GCA_028865585.1 Elusimicrobiota bacterium
TCTCGCCCACCATGATGATGTCCGGGTCCTGGCGCAGGAAGGAGCGCAGGGAGGACGCGAACGTGAGGCCGATTTCCGCGTTGCAGTGGACCTGGTTAATGCCCTGGAGCACGAGCTCTACGGGATCCTCGGCGGTCATGATGTTGACGTCGGGTGAGTTGAGCGTATGAAGCGTGGAATAAAGCGTGGTGGATTTCCCCGAACCCGTGGGCCCGGTCACCAGGATGATGCCGTGCGGGTCCTTGATGTGCTTGTTGAAGATGGCGAGGTTCTCAGGATCCATGCCCAGTTGGCTGATGTCCAGGCGCGTCGCGGCCGAATCCATGATGCGGATGACGACCTTCTCGCCCGAGGTGCAGGGGCAAATCGAGATGCGCAGGTCGACTTCTTTTTCGCCGATCTTGACCTTGATGCGGCCATCCTGCGGCCGGCGGCGCTCGGCGATGTCGAGGCTCGCCATGATTTTAAGGCGCGAGACGACGGCGTTTAAGAACTTCTTGGGCGGCGAAGGCTGCTCGTAGAGCACTCCGTCCATGCGGTAGCGCACCCTGAGGGTCTTCTGGTAGGGCTCGATATGGATATCCGACGCTTTGCACTTGACCGCGCGCACCAGGAGCAAATTAACGATCTGGATGATGCCGCCCTGCTCCTCCTGGCTGATCTGCGTGGCCGAGTCGTCCTCGTCCTCATCGGAGGACTTTTCCGGCGCCTTCTGCACCAACACGCCGCCGTCCTCGCCCTCGAGCTTCTTCGCTTCCTCGGACGCGCCCTTGGCGCCGCCTTCCTGGTTCCCGTAGGCCCGTTCGATGGCGTCGGCCAAGTCGCCCTCGGGCGTGATGACCACGTTGACCTTGAGACCCGTGGTGATGCGGATTTCGTCCACGGCCATGACGTTCAAGGGATCGCACATGGCGACTGTCAGCTGGTCGTCCGCGAATTGGATGGGCAAAATGAGCTTCTGGCGGACCATCTTCTCGGGCACCATTTTAAGCACATCCTTCTTGATGGCGCTGCGGTCAGCCAAGCGCACGAACTTAAAGCCGCACTTCTGGCTTACGAATTCGACGATCTTTTCGGAGGAAAGGTAGCCTTTATCGATGATGACGCTGCTCAGCGCGCGCCCGGACTTCTTATGCTCGTCCATGCACTCGTGCAACTGCTCATAGGTCAAGTGCCCCTCGGAGACGAGAAGCTCCCCCAGGCGCGCCGAGATGGCTATGGGATTTGTGGATTCTTTCAAGGCCGGCATTAGGTCCGCCTCTTACTAAAGATAACGGACATATTCTTTTCTGTCAAGGTTTAGTTTTGGGGCGCGGGTTGGGTCTGCTGAGGCGTCGTCTGAGCGGCCTGCGGCGTTTGGGCGGCCGCGGGGGACGCCTGCCCCCCGCCTAAAAGCTGCTTGGCCGCGGCATTGGCGCCCTGGACGGTTTGGTTTTGGGCGTCGGCCACGAAGAGATAGGAAATGGACTGAGGCAAAGAACTTTGCGGCCCGGGGACGACTCGATACTGGACCTCGTAGCTGGTGCCGCTCAAGGCTCCGGCCGTCCACTCTTCCCTATTATCATCCCCCGGATTGGCGGTGAAGGAATACTGCAGCCACTGCGCCACGGTGCCGCGGTTGCCGTCCAAGGGATAGTTCTTGACCAAATCGATGGCCGCCTGCGCCTCGGGAGAAATCGGCGGAGCCGCAGGAGCCTGCGTCTGGCTCTGCACCGGCGCGCCCTGTCCGGAGGGGGCCGCCTGGAAAGGCTGCGCTTGCTGTTCCTGTTGGGCGGCCGGCGCGGCCGGCGCGGCCGACTGTGCCGGCGCCGCAGGCGGCGCGGAGGCAGGCTTCGCGGGACTCAAGCCGCCGTTCAAAAGAAAATACCCGGCGCCGCCGGCTATGAGCACGAGGCCTCCCAAAATAAAGTAAGCCGCTTTGCCGCCTTTTTTCTTAGGCTTGGGAGCGGACTTCTTGCCCTTGCCGGAGGGAGCCGCCGCCGCTGGCCCGGATGGCGCCAACTCGGAAATTAAATCCTGGGTGGACGCGGCGGGCGCGGAGAAAGCCGCGGCGAAAGGCTGCGTCGGCGCGGTCTCGAGCTTCGGCATGGCGGGCTTGGGCGCGAAGTCCGCGGCGGTTCCGAAAGGCTCCGGCGCCGGAGCCGGAGCGGGCGCCTGGAACGACGGCGTCGTCCCGAAAATTCCGGTGGTGAACTCCGTAATCTTGGGCGCGGCGGATAGCCCCGCGCCGGGCGTCGCGGCGAAAAGCTCGGAAGCTGGCGCCTGGACGCCCGCACTTTGGGGTTGGGGCGCGGAGCCGGCTGGAAGGTCCGAGGCTGTCGGCGGAGTGAAAGTCGAAATTCCCGAGGCTGGACCCAGCACCTTCTGCAGCTCCTCCTCGAAAGCACCGGGCTTGCGGGTTTCGGGCTCCGCAGGCTCAAGTTGGGCGGGAGTCTCGACGGATGGAAGCGTCGGCGCTGGCTGCGGCGCGGGGATGGACTCGATGGCTGCCGCCGGCTGAATCTCCGGGGCAGGTTTTAGCCCGGAACATGGAGCTTCTTGAAGAGCCGCCGCGGCGGACTCAAGCTCGACTGGAGCTGCCGCCGCTGCAGGTTCCGGTTCAAGAACGGGAAATGTCTTGGGCGCCTCAAAGACGATCTCCTCCTCGGCGAGGGGTGAAGGCTCCACCCGGGAGGAGGGCGACGGCGGCGGCTCTGGCGCAACGGACTCAAGAGAAACGGCGGCCGGAGTTTCGGATTGCGCGGAAACCTGTTCCGGCGCTGCCGTATTCGGAGGAGGAACGGCCTCGTCCGGCGCCGCTTTCTCCGATCCGGTTTTTTCCAGCGCGGCCAAGCGCTCGCGCAGCCGCGCGATCTCGGCCAAAAGCGCGGCCTCCCCAGTCGTTTCGGACTCCGGCTCCTTGGCGGCCTCCGGCTTGGGAAGCTCCGCCGCATCCGCCTTGGGCAGCCCCAGTTCCGGCGAAATTTCGATGAGATCGAGGAAAACGTCCAGGGGCGGCGCGGCGTCCGCTTCCCTCCCTGCTTCGGACCAAAGCTCCGCGTCCAAATCGAAATCCGCGATCATTTCGTCGAGGTTTTTCTCCGGGATCGGGGGCAGGACCGCAGGGGAATCCGCATCGGCTGGAGAGCCCAGAATTTCGGAAAGCGGCCGCCACGCCTTGCCCCCGCCCCCGGACTCCATATAAACAAGGGTGTCGGGATCCGCGCCCAGGCGGGCAAGTTCCTCCGCATCGTAAGGGCCGGCGATGTCCGAATCTTTGTAGACGAAATATCTCATGGGCGCGCGTGAACCGCCCAATAAGATAACGCAGGCGTGTTAACTTTTCAAGACAAGGCGGGGCGCCGCGCGGCCTAGGATTCCGAAGAAACGGGGGCCTCTTCGCCCGCTCCGGAGAGCTCTCCGACCGGTTCCAAGCCCGAATCGGGCCGCCTCTCCGTGCCGCTCTGGCAGTTGATGCAGTAGCGGGCGAAGGGCAGGGTCTTGAGCCGCAGCTTGGCGATGGGCTTGCGGCATGACTCGCAGACGCCGTAGACGCCCCGGTCGATTTTGCGCAGCGCGGCCTCGATTTGATCCAAGGTCGTACGCCCGCTGTCCGAGAGCTCGAACAAGAGCTCGCGCTCGATGGACTGGCTGGCTTCGTCTACCGAGTCTCCGGTCGAACTGCCGACGTCGGCGGTAATCTGCTGGCGCTCCGAGGACTTCGTCATCTCGTCGCGCATGGCTAAAAGCTGCTTCCGGATGGACTGCAGGCCGGATTTGACGCCCTTGGGCGCGGCCGTCGCCTTGGCTTTGGCCGATTTCCTCGTTTTCTTGGCTGGCTTCTTGGCGGTCTTTTTCATGGGCATACTCTATAAAACTTCTCCTTTTTTATCCAATCCCCAGAAGGGCGGTCTTACGCGCTCAAAAGCTCCGCAGCCGATTCGATGCGCGAAACGACCTTCTCGCGGCCCATGACCTCGAGCATCGCGAAGAGGCTGGGCCCCTCGGTCCGGCCGCTGACGGCCGCGCGCAAAGGGTGGAAGACTTGTCCGGTTTTGAGGCCTTTGTCCGCGCAAAACTTGCGGATGCGCTCCTCAAGGGGCTTCTCGGTAAAAGGCTCGAAGCCGCGCAAATCGTCTCCCAAACCGTTCAAGACGTCCTTGACCCCCGGCTGCCGCAGCACCTTGTCCATGGCCTTGGGCGAAAACTCCAGCTTGTCCTGGTAGAAAAAGCTCACCAGCCCAGGGATTTCGCTCAGGAGCCGGTATTTCTCGCGCTCCAGGGCCGCCGCCTTCTCGAGCGCCGGGCCTCTCGTGGTGTCCACCTTGGCCGCGGAAAAGAAGGGCTTGGCCATCTCCAAGAGCTCCGGCACCGGAGTTTTGCGGATGTACTCCGAGTTCATCCACGTAAGCTTGACCGGATCGAAGGTCGCTGGATTTTTCTGGCAGCCCGCCAAGTCGAACTTGGAGACTAGCTCCTCTTCGCCGAAAATCTGCTGCGACTCCGTCGTGGACCAGCCTAAAAGCGCCAAGTAGTTGCGCAGAGCCGCGGGCAAAAAGCCCTGGTCCCGGTACTCCAGCACCGAGGTCGCGCCGTGGCGCTTGGAGAGCTTGGTCCCGTCCGGGCCCAGGATCATGGAGAGATGGGCGAAGCGCGGCAGAGTCCAGCCTAGGGCCTCGTAGATCTGGACCTGCGACGGCGTGTTGGAGAGATGCTCGTCGCCGCGAATGACGTGGCTGATCTCCATTAAGTGATCATCGACCACGCAGGCGAAGTTGTAGGTCGGCCCGTCCGAGGTCTTCCAGATGACCAGATCCTGCTGAAGCTTGTTTTCGAAGGAGACCGCGCCGCGGATGAGATCCGGCACCACCGTGGCGCCGTCCAAGGGCATCTTGAAGCGCACCGAGAACTTTTTTCCGGCGGTCTCAAGCTCGCCGCGTTGCTTGTCCGTCAGCTTGCGGCAGCGACCGTCGTAGCGCGGCGGCCGCTTCTCCAGTTGGGCCAGGCGGCGCATCGCGTCGAGCTCTTCTTTGGAACAGTAGCAGCGATAAGCTTTCCCTTCCTTGATAAGCTGCTCCAAGTATTTGCGGTAAATCTCCAGGCGCTGCATCTGGAAGTACGGACCGTAGGGCCCGCGGCTTTGCGTCAAATCCAAAGGCCCCTCGTCCCAGTCCATCCCCATCCAACGGATGGAGTCCAAAATGGCGGTCACCGAGTCCTCGGTCGAGCGGACCTCATCGGTGTCCTCGATGCGCAGAACGAAGTCGCCCTTGTGGCGCCGGGCGAAGAGCCAGTTAAAGAGCGTGGTGCGGGCGCCGCCGATATGCAAAAAGCCGGTCGGCGACGGCGCGAAGCGGGTGCGGACTTTGAGGGTGTTGCTGTTGTCGGTCATAGGACGGAGTTCTCCAAGAGTTCCTGGGCGTGCTTGCGGCTTGCGGCGGTGGCCGAGCGCCCGCCCAGCATGAGCGCCAGGGCGTCGAGGCGCCTGTCTCCCTCGAGGCGATCAAGAGAGACCGTGGTCCGGCCGTGCGCCGCGGCCTTCTTGACGAGGTACTGGGTCCTGGCCCAGCATGCGACCTGAGGGAGGTGCGTGACGCAAAGCACCTGCCGAAAGCGGCCTAGGCCGGCCAGCTTTTGGCCCACGGCGCGCGCGGTAGCCGCGCCCACGCCCGCGTCCGCCTCGTCAAAGACGAGCACCGGCACGCGGTCGGCCTTCGCTAAAACGGTCTTTAATCCCAGCATCAGACGCGAGAGCTCGCCGCCCGAGGCTACGTCCTTCATCGGGCGCAGGGCCTCGCCCTCGTTGGCGCAAAACATGAACTCGACGGCATCGGCGCCGGTTCTGCGGTAGGAGCCTTCCTCCATCTCGACCGCGACGGAAAAACGCGCGCGGGCAAATCCCAGGCCGGCGATCTCCTTGGCCAGCGCGCTTTCCAGCTTCTTGGCGCTCTTAAGCCGCGCCTGGTGAATTTTCGAGCAGGCCTCGTCCAGGACGCCGGCCGCGCGGGCGAGCTCCTCCTCCAAAACTTCCGCCCGCTCTCCGGAGTGCTCCAGCCGTGAAAGCTCTTCCGAAAGGCGCTTATGCGACTCCAAAACGTCGGCCAGCGCCGGGCCGTACTTCTTCTTCAGCACGGAAATTTTCTCCATGCGGCCTAAAATCTCATCGAGCTTTCCCGGCTCGAATTCCAGGCGGGAACGGTAATCGCCCAGATCGCGCGCGGCTTCTTCCACCGCGGCGCGCGCGGACGCCAAGCTCTCGCTCAAGGCCCGTAAGGATTCGTCGAGGCGCGCCAGTTCCGAAACGGCCCGTTCGGCCTTGAGGAGCCCCGCCGCCGCCGAACCCTCCTGATCATAGAGCACCTCATGCGCGGCCGTCGCCAGGCTTTTCAAGCGCTCGCCGTTCTTAAGGCGCGGCAGCGCGGCCTCGAGTTCCTCGTCTTCTCCCGGGGAAAGCCGGGCGCTTTCGATCTCATGGACTTGGTAGCGCAAAAGGTCGATGCGCTTGGCGCGCTCCTCCTCCGAAAGCCGCGAGGAGGCCATCTCGGCGTTGAGCGCGGACCAGAGCTCAAAGGCCTCCGCGACGGCGGCGCGCTCGGCGTCCAGGCCGCCGAAGCGATCGAGGATCTCCAGATGGCGGGACTCGCGCGCCAGGCTCTGCTGCTCATGCTGGCCGTGAAAGTCGACGAGATCGGCGCCGACGTCGCTTAAAATCGCGGCCGACACCGCATGGCCGTTCAAGAACGAGCGGCTCTTCCCCGAATCATCCATCTCCCGGCGGATGAGCGCGCGATCGCCCAGGATGCCAAAGCGCGTGCGCGCCTCCGGCGAAAAATCGGCCGCGTCGAAGGCCGCCTCGACCTGCAGGCGGCTTTCCCCGGAGCGCAGCCACAGCGAGCTGCCCCGCGCGCCCAGGGCGAAGCCAAGAGCCTCGATAAGGATGGATTTGCCGGCTCCGGTCTCGCCGGTCAACACGTTGAGGCCGGACTCCGGCTCGAAAATCAAGTCCTCAATCACGGCGAAATTCTTGACGCGCAGGGAACGCAGCATCCTAGCGCTCCCCCCATTTAAGCTTGCGGCGCAAAACGTCGTAGAAGGAGCGTCCGGGCGGAACCAAAAGGACGAGAGGAGTTTTTCCGCGCCGGATGGCGATTTCGTCGCCGGGCCGCACCCGGCAGCCGGTCTGGCCGTCCAGGGACAGAATCGTACGCGTCGGCTCGTGGCCGCGCGCCCTGACTTTCAGGCGAAGCTCGCTCGCCTGCGGCAGAATCAGAGGCCGTTGCGTGAGCGTATGGGGGCAGATGGGCGCGACCAGCAGGATCTCCAGGGAAGGTTCCACGATGGGGCCCGAGGCCGCCAGCGCGTAGGCCGTCGAGCCTCCGGGCGTCGCGACGATGAGCCCGTCCCCGAAGTACTCCGCGAGGATTTTTCCTCCCAAGGACAGGCGCAAGGTGACCGCGCGCGCCTGATCGCCGCAACGCACGACGGCCTCATTGAAGGCGGGTACGGGGCCGAAAATTCTCCGGCCGCGCCGGAAACACTCGACCTCCAGGGCCATGCGCCGCTCGGAGATGAAGCGCCCGCGCGCGAGTTCGCCGCGGCGGCGGGAAAATTCCGCGGCGTCGAGACCGGTCAGGAATCCCAAATCGCCCGCGTTGACGCCCAAAAGCGGCAGGGAGCGCCGCGCCAATGCGCGCGCGGCCCGGAGCATCGTCCCATCTCCCCCCACGGCCACGGCGATTTGGGCCCCGCGCGCGGCTGATGGAAGCTTATCCCGGCGGCTCACGGCCGCCGCGATCCCGGAGCGCCGCAAGGCGGCCTTGACCCGCTTCATGATCGCCTCGGCGCCGGGCTTGTCCTCATTGTAGAAAAGGACGGCCGAGGAGATGCGTTGAGGTCCCGGAAGCGTCCTCGTAACCGACCGACTGCCCATGAATTTCGATTTCAACCGCGCGCCCTTTGAGAAGAGAAGCGATTATATCAAATTGAAGAGGACCGGCTTGGAAGGAGTCGGGCCCAAAGCCAGCACACGCTGCCCCCGCGCACAGGCGCCACGGACCGCGGGCGCGGCGCAGGTGAACGCCCGGAAACCGCGTCCGCCACACGGTCTCCGCGCCGGCCGGCGCATCTTCCGCCAGCACAATCTCGTCCGGAGTCTCAAGCCGCCACGTTCGCAAGAGCCCATCCAAAGAACTCCTGGGCGCTCCGGATCCAAAAACCACCGCCCGCCCCCCGGCTTCAACAGCGCCCAATCCCGAACGCGCCGGCCACAAGTAAACAGCACGGAATCCGGGCCGGGATTCGGCGCTCCGCGCGGCGCCGACAGCCCAAAACCCGGCGGCCGCGCACAAAATTGCGGCGCGCGCCGCCCTGGGCCAATCAAAGAGAAACGCCGCGGACGCGGCGTAATAGGCAATCACGGAGCACGCGCTCATGGGAAAAAGGGCCGAAGCCGAAAACGGCAGGCCCGAGAAAAGAAAGCACGTCCGGCAGAAAGCTCCCAGGCCCAAGGACATCGCCCAGGCCGCCGCGCGGATTAGCGGCGTCCATCCCGCCATGAACGCCGCTCCCAAGACCAGGCCGCCGGCCATCAGGCCGGCGGCGCAGGGAATGAGCACGAGATTGGCCGCGCTCCCCAAAACGGAGCCTCGGCCGAAGACTCCTGCGAAGATCGGCCAGAGCATAAGCTCCACGGCGGCGGTGGCGGCCGCGCTGCGCAGCAGTCGCCCCGCGGACGATCGCGCTGGCAATCCCTCGCCCAATCTCGCCGCCCACGCGTCCGCGGCCGAGAGGCCCAGCATGGCGAGATAGGTCATCTCGAACCCGAGCGAGAACAGAGAACGGGGATCCCAGAGAAGGATGGCCCAAGCCGAAAGGACGAGGCCCTGGAAGACGCCCGCGTCGCGGTCGAGCAGGAGAGCCGCGTAGTACGCCAGGGCGCAGCCATAGGCCCGGACATAGGGCGCGGACGCTCCGACCATGACGGTGTAGAACCCCGCGGCCAAGGCCGCGCCGCAAAACCTAGGTACGCGGGAAACGCCCAGGGCCGAAAGCAGCCACGCCGCGAATAAAAGCACCAGCGCCACCTTGGCTCCGGAGGGCACCAGCAGATGCATGACGCCGGCGTCCTGGACGGCGGCATAGAGTTCGGAATCGAGCCGCCCTTTGTCTCCGAACATGAGTCCTGAAAGGACGTGCGCCTTCCTAGCCTGCAGGGTCGCGTAGTACGCCTCCTGCATTTTTTCGCGGAGCGCCTGGGCCCAGTATAAAGGAAGACGCCGGGCAGGCACCGGGAACGGCAGCCGCTCGAAATCCTCGGCCCAAAACACCCAGCACGCGCCGCGCTCCTCAAGAAACGCCCGCTCATCAAAGCCTCCAGGGTTGCGCGCCGGCTGGGGCGCCTCAAGCCGCCCGAAAAAGCGCGCCCTCTCTCCAGGACGCAGGAAGCCCCCGCGCGCAAAAAACCACGGGAAGTAGGCGATTGCCCGCTGAGGCGCGGCCGGCGTCCCGTTTAACGAAATTAGGCGCACCTCGATCTTAAGACCCCGATAATCTTCCCCGGGCGCGGAGAGGATCTCCGCATCAAGAATCGCGCGCGCTCCGGCCGTGGCCGCGATTCCCGCGTCAGGATGGAGAGCGAAAAAACCGGCCGCGCGCAGAACGCACAAGACCGCAAGATAGACGGCTAGAGCCAAGAATAACGGGCGCCGTAGATAGCAGGTCGGCATACCCGCGATTACGAACGGAGTCTCCAGAAGGTTCCGCGCCCTTTTGATATACTCAAGTCCGTGCCACGCAACAACGCCTCGGTGGCCCTCGGCCTCATGTCGGGGACCTCGGCCGACGGCATCACTGCGGCTCTCTGCCGCTTTTCCGGACGAAGCGTCCGGGTTCTGGCCTTCAAGACCTACCCGTTCGCGCCCGCGCTCAAACACAAGATTTTAGGCGCTCCGGACCTGCCGCTCGCGGAAATTTCCAAGTTAAACTACGAAGCAGGGATCGCCTTCGCCGAGGCGGCGCGAAAATTTCTTAAAGGAAGGCCACGGCCGGCCGTCATCGGTTCGCACGGGCAGACCCTTTGGCACGGGCCGGACGATTCTCCCGCCAACACGCTGCAAATCGGCGAGCCTTCCTTCATCGCGGAGGCGATCGGTGTTCCGACCGTGGCCGACTTCCGGCCCCGCGACATGGCGGCGGGCGGGCAGGGCGCGCCGTTGGTCGCCGCCTTTGACGAATTCCTTTTCTTCCGGCGTAACGGACGGCCGACGGCCGTTCAGAACATCGGCGGAGTGGCCAACGTCACCTTCATCGGGCCGCGCGGCGTGACGGCCTCCTTCGACACCGGACCGGGCAACGCGCTCATGGATTTGGCCGCGCGGCTGGGCGGGCAAGGACGGCTCGAAATGGACGCGGGAGGGCGTTTGGCCGCGCGCGGCCGGGCTGATGATAAAATTCTCGCCCGCATGATGGCGCATCCTTACTTCCGCCAAACGCCTCCCAAGTCCATCGATAAGAACCTCTTCGGCCCCCAGTTCCTGCGCCGCCACTTCGGGACCGTAACGCCGAAAAAGCTCCCGGACGTTTTAGCCACCCTTTCATGGTTTACCGCACGCTCCATCGCCGATGCCTACCGGCGCTTTGGGTCCAAAGGTATCTCCACGGCCGTAATCAGCGGCGGCGGGGCGAAAAATACAGTGCTGATGCGCCGTCTGTCCGAAGCCCTGGCCCCCGTCCGTGTCCTGCCTTCCGATCGCTACGGCATCCCCGTCATGGCCAAGGAAGCCGCGGCCTTCGCGTGGCTGGCGTGGCGCGCCGTCCATCGCCTACCCAACAACTGCCCCAAGGCCACCGGCGCCCGGGGCCCGCGCGTATTAGGTAAAATAATCCCGGCCTAGAGCCCGGAGGCGCCATGAAAATTCCCGCGACCATCGAAAAGAAAATGAAGGACTACCCCCCGTTCTATCAGTCGGTTTGGCGCGCCTGCGCGCAAATTCCCAAGGGCCAGGTGCGCACCTACGGCTGGATCGCCAAGCGCATCGGCAAGCCCAAGTCCGCCCGCGCGGTCGGCCAAGCTCTCGGCAAAAATCCTTTCGCGCCGACCATTCCCTGCCACCGCGTGGTGGGCGCCGACGGACGCTTAACGGGCTATAGCGCCAAGGGCGGCGTCGCGACCAAGCGGCGCATGCTGATAAAAGAAGGCGTCAAACTCGCCCCCACCCGCTAGGCCGCGCGATGTGCGGACGCTACACTTTAGCGGCCGACGCGTTCTCATGCACTTCAGGCTTAAAAGCGGCGCATGCGCCGCTCTTCTGGCGCCCTACCCGCCAAAGGAGATGGAAGCCTGGGACGTCTCCTCTAAGGTCAACTCCACGGCCAATGACGCCCCGGCCTTAGTCTCTCCCGTTTAGAACAGGGAAAAGGCGGCGGCATTTAAGGCCCCTTGCCTTTGCTCGATTTCCCATCTATACTTCGGACGTGAACAATCCCCTTCCGCAGCGGCGAATTTTGGCGATCGCCGCACTGTTTTGCCTCCTTTGCCCGGGCATGGCTGCAGCCCAGCAGGAAGGCTCGCAGCAAGAAACGGAAGTCTCCGGCATTTCCATAAGCGCTCCCCCTGCGGTTTCCAATCTTGCAGTTCCGCTTCTTCCGCAAGCGAACTTTGCGCAGCCGTCTCCAAGCAACATCGACCTTGAGCAAGCACCTGCGGCTTTGCCTCCCGCGAGCCGTGTCGCGCCGGCCATGTCTCTACCTGAAGCAACCCCGGGATTATCACAGCAAGTTGCGCCAGCCCGGCAAACCGAGCCAAGCGCGCAGCCCACGGCCGCGCCTGAATCCGCCCAAGAAGCGGCTTCAAGCGAATCAGGGCCGCGCGAAACGACGAGGCAGGGCGTACCCCATAGTATTCAAGGACGCGCTCCCGGCTCCGCTGTCAGAAAAAGACTCGGGGAAATAGCGAATGAACGCTCTCTAAGCGCCATCGAAGCCGGCCGCGATCTGCCCGCCAGCCTCGACGCGCTCTTCGACAACGGGGGCGTCCTCCTGAAACGCTCGCCCTCGGGGGATTGGGCCGCCGCCCATCCCGGGGAAGAAGCGTCCGGCCTCGCGCGCGCCGCTCGCTTCCTCCGGAGTCGCGGCATCGACATCCCCTTTGAACGCGTCCGCGTTTCAAAAGAGCAGCCAGCACGAAAAGAAGGCTCCACGCTGACCCTGCTCTCCCAAGAACTCCACAATGCCCTTGGGTTCGGCAAGCAAAGCGAACCAAGCGCCATCGATGGATTGGTCCGACTCCTGCTCAAAAAACACCTGGAAGAAGGGGTCGCTGAACCTTTGCGGTTCTCTCCCCGAGAATCCGAAAGAAGCGGGCTCGGCACCGGCTCTTCCGTTACGGCTGAAGAAGCAGTGGCGGCCTTCCAATCCCGCTGGCTCAAGAAGTTTTCGAAGCTCGAGAGGTCCCTGCGGGGGCGCTCCGGGGAAGGGACGGCCCTGGTTGAGCATATCACCATGCTGGACAGGGCCGCAAAATCGGTTTTCGCCGCCCCGGGCCTGGGCGCGATCTTTCTCCAGCAATCTCTCGGCAGCGGCGTCAGAGTCCGTGCCATCCAATCCAAGGGCGGCATTTCCGATCGCGATCAGAATCTAGACTTCTCCGGAGGGACCCTGACCGGAGTCCATTACGACGAGGCCGAACGCTCCGTCATCTTGGTGGGCCATACCGGCCGCGAGTACGCGCTTGAAAAACGCCCCGTAGACCAAGACGGCAAAATAGGGAAGGCCGAGCAGAGGATAAGCTTCTCCGGCCCGGCCGACGCGCTGGGGACGTGTTATGACGCGGCAAGCCGCAACCTCATCGTGGTCGGCGGCGAAAACGCGGAGATCTTGAACCTTTCCGCGCAATCCCCCGAGCTTCGCTCCGAAATCCGGGCGCCGGGCTCCTGGTCGGGAGCCGCCTACGATGAGGGACGCTCCATCCTTTATCTCGCCAACGCCGACGGTAAAAGCATCACGGCCTGGAACCTTTCCCAAGGCGGAGTCCTGTCGCAGGGGCCCGAAACCTCAACATCCCACCCCATCGAAACCTTGATTTTCAATCCGGCCGACCAGACCTTGCTGGGCTATGACCGCGACGCCCGGCGCTACGAAATTTTCTCGGCCGGCCCGGACGGGAGGGTCGCGGACGAGGAAAAATCAATCACCTTTCCCATGGCGGCCTCGGGGCGCAACGTCGTCGCCTTGAGCCCGTCCAAGAGCGGCGCAATT